>CAYJJJ010000070.1:0-10166 GCA_964370465.1 uncultured Oscillospiraceae bacterium | reverse complement strand
GTTCGTCCCTAAAAATTATTTTATTTACACATTCGGATCTATATTGCGTGGGCTATATCTATCGACCGACGCTTGATTTAGCTCAATTCCAAGCGACTCTTCGTACTCATCGAGTTTTGTTTCAAACTCTTCGCTGCGAAGACTTGCAATAATATCAACTTCGAGGTTATCACGAAGCTCAGGATCTCTATCAAGAGCATTTCTCTGGAAAACAAGCACCGCAGTTTCGCCGTAGTATATCTCTGAAACAAGCTCTTCGCTATCAAAAATAGCTTTGACAAATTCCTCTTCATTCGCGGTATCATCAGGCTTTATAATCTTGTATGAGTTCTCTGTGTCATAAGCTGTAAAGCTCTCTGTTCCATAATGTGCCGCAAGCTCTTCTACCGCCTCGACTGCGAGTTCATCGAAATCTTCATCGCCTTTAGCTCTCTCAAGGTAGCTCTCTGCAATTGCATTGACTTCCTCTTTGCCCTCATCGTCGATTAGAGCGTAGCTTGCATCGTAGTATGAAAATCTCATAACTCTGTATTCAGCGTAGTTATTTTCATAGTATTCTGTTTTCTCATCATCACTTACAGCCTCTGAACCATCTTCATAGTAAAGCGACATGAAAATTTCGCTGATTTTATACTCTATGCTGATAATCCTCTCAAGGCTCTCGACTCCACATCCATTTTTGATGTAAAAATCGCCAGTGTACTCAACAAAAGCTGCAGCATCTTTCTCAATTAGAAGAGTGTCTTCTTCAGATAGAGTAAGCCCCATCTCATCGAACATCATCTCAACTGCGATATGCCTTTTAACCGAGTCGATAGCGGTATCTCGAACATAATCCTCGACGCTTTTATCTTCGATAACGCCATCCCAGATATTATCTTCATAGACATAGTATCCAGCATTTGTATACGCATCAATCATGTAGCCTATATAAACACCGGCTCCGAGTTCATTTTCACCCGCTGTGAGGATGTTTTCAGTCCCCTCGTTTGTTGCACAACCTGCAAGCGATAAAACCATTATAGCTACAAGTATTATTGAAGTTAATTTTTTAATCATTTGTATTCCTCCGAAATTTTACTGATAAACATCAGCTATTATACCACAGATACCGCCAAATTACAACGATAAAAGAATTTCACTGACAGTATAGAGAGAATTTTTGTCTTTTCTGTGGTCTATTGTAAAATATGGCTTGGTGCCAGCGTTTAGCATAAACCTACTACCGAAATTCTTCGCAATAGTCGATAACCGCTCAAACTCCACCTCAACGAGGTAGAATAGCAGTCGGTCGTGTTGCTCTGTTATCTCGTAAACACCGAGCTCAATCGCTTTCTTTCTCGCCTGCGCAACTTCAATAAGCCCCAAAACAGCGCTCGGTGGGTCGCCAAACCTATCGGTTAGCTCATCAATTAGCTCATCTGCCGCCTGCGCTGTTGCAACTGCCGCCACCTTGCGGTAGATATCTATCCTTATCTCCTCTTCCTCGATATAGTCCTCTGGAATATGCGCTTCCATTTTAATATCAATTAGGCAGTCCTCTGCTTTGACCTTTTTCGGCACACCTGATAGCTCCTCTACCGCTTCGTTTAGAAGCTTTAGGTAAACATCATACCCAACCTGCTCGATATGCCCCGACTGTGTTGCACCAAGAAGCGAGCCGGCACCGCGAATTTCAAGGTCACGAAGAGCTATTTTAAATCCCGAACCGAACTTTGTAAACTCACGAATGGCATTAAGCCGCTTTGTTGCGATTTCTGAAACCACCCTGTCTGGTCTAAAGGTAAAGTAGGCAAAGGCACGCCTTGAGCTTCTTCCAATTCGCCCACGGAGCTGGTAGAGCTGTGATAAGCCAAACCTGTCGGCATTTTCCACTACCAGGGTATTCGCATTCGGAATATCAACCCCTGTTTCGATAATCGTCGTGCAGACGAGGATATCACACTCCCCCTCGGTCATCCTCTGCCAAATATCGGAGATTTTCTCTTTATCCATCTTGCCGTGCGCCGTTTCAATAGTTGCATTTGGAAACATCTCCCGCAAAATAAGCGCCTTCTGCTCAATAGTTTCGGTGTTGTTCGAGAGATAAAATACCTGACCGCCACGACGAAGCTCTTTCGAAATAGCCTCTTTTATGATACCCACATCGTACTCGACAACATAGGTCTGTACAGGTTGCCTATCGAGCGGCGGATTCTCAAGTATAGACATATCCCGAATTCCGTTGAGCGCCATATTGAGGGTTCTGGGGATTGGTGTCGCTGTGAGCGTTAGGATATCCACTGAATTTTTAAGCTCTTTAAACCTCTCTTTGTGGGCAACGCCAAACCGCTGTTCCTCGTCGATAACGCAGAGCCCAAGATCTGCAAACCGAACATCTTTTCCCAGAACACGATGGGTCCCTATTAGTACATCTACCCTCTTTTGCTCGCACCGTTTCAAGATATCATTTTGTTCCTTTTTGCTTCGGTGGCGAGAGATAAGCTCTATATCAATTGGGAATCCCTCGAAACGGGACTTCATTGTATTATAGTGTTGTAGCGCCAAAATGGTCGTCGGAGCAAGCACTGCCACCTGTTTTCCAGCATCGACCGCTTTAAAAATTGCTCGCAGTGCAACTTCTGTTTTTCCAAACCCAACGTCACCGCAGAGCAGTCGCTCCATTGGGAAATCGCTCTGCATATCTTTCTTTATTTCGGCGGTGCAACGGAGCTGATCTTCCGTTTCCTCGTATGGAAAACGCCCCTCGAAATCCCTCTGCATCTCACCGTCCTCAAAATATGCAAATCCTTTTGATTCACGCCTTTTAGCGTATAATTCAAGCAAGTCAAAGGCAAGCTGTTTTGCCGCAACACGCACCCTTGCCTTCGCATTCTGCCAGGCGGCGGTGCCGAGTTTTGAGAGCTTAACATCCTCACTGCCGATATACTTTGACACCATATCGAGCTGTGTTACCGGGATATACAATACATCGCTACCACGATAGGCTATCTTTATATAATCTTTGGTTATTTCGTTTCTGGTTATCTTGTGAATACCTCTGTAAACGCCTATACCGTGGGTTATATGGACGATATTATCCCCAATCGCCACATCTTCGAGGCTTCTAATAGCATCGCCTTTTTTAAAGTTGCGACGCCTTTTCTGCTGACGCTCACTCTTCTTAAATGAAATAATCGAGAGCTCGCCCTTTATATGGCAGTTTGAAGCGACGTTTCCCGAAAAGAGATAAACCCCTCCACTGCGCGGAAATGTCCCCTCCTCTGCTATTGTCGCAGTAATTCCCCTCTGTGATAAATCTGATGCCACAATTTTAGCGCTCTTTGCTGTCCCTGCAAAAATGGCACAAACAGAACCGCACTCAGAGCCGAACCTCAGCTCATCAGCAAGCTCTTCGATATCGGGACTCGTGTTGCCGTCACCACTCGTATCCACCTTTATAAGCTCTTTTAGTTTCAGCGAATTTTGGCGCAAAAAGCTGTTTAGCAAAATAGCCTTTGACGCCGCTTTTTCTAAATCTGTTTGGTCATAGAGAGGGTCTGTCACTTTTTTAGAAATAACGCCATCGAGCAGAAGATTTTTTATCTCCTCTTTGCTGTTTTTATCTATTGACTTTGCACGAAGCAGACTGTCTTCATAATCGCAAAAGACTATACTGCCATCGTCAAAATAATCAAAAATCGACTCGGTGATACCGAGAAGTGGCAGATATCTATCTATCGGCACCCGCTCAATCTCTAAATCTATCGCCTCTAAGTCCTCGTTTAGTGTTGCTTTTAGCGCCTCGTTTCGACACCCTTTTAACAGCGACTTTATAACCTCTGACAAGTCGTTTGCATTTACAGCAAACTCACGCGCCGGGAGAATGTCGGTCGATTTAATCCTCTCAACTCTGCGCTGACTACCGAGCTCAAAGAGGGAGATAGTGTCTATCTCATCGCCCCAATACTCAGCCCTTATTGGCATATCACTTATCGGTGAATAAAAGTCAACTATCCCTCCACGGACAGAAAACTGGCAGATTCCATCAACTAAACTCCGCCTCTGATACCCAGCATTAACAAGCCTTTCTGTAAGCGCTGTAAGAGGCAGAATATCCCCCTCTTTGATATTGAAGACACTCTGCTCGATATCTACTTTCCTTGGAACTGGGATAACGGCTGACTCAACTGTTGTAACAAGAACCTTTGTTTCGCCTAAAAAAAGCTTTGCCAGTGCCGACAATCTCGTCGCCTCACCGTCGAGCGAAGCGGCATAATTTTTATTATATTGCAAATCGCGCGCAGGAAAAAAGGCGGCGATATTTCCACCGGCAAGGGTGTTTATATCGTCGCAAAGGCGCACAGCAACCGAGTCTTCGGGTACTACTACAAGCGTTCTTTTCATCTTGCTAAGAGCTGTGATATAGAGCGCTTTTGTTGTGGTAGATAGCGGATAGAGCTCTATCGGAAGCGCCGAGCTCTCGACCGCTCTTTTTATCGCTTCGTACCCTTCGTCACTTATTATACAATTTGTAAAAAAATTAATATTCATAACTTATTGTAATTTAATCCTTACTTTAGTTCATAGACCTTAAAATTCTCATCAAAATCAAACAGATAGCTGTACCCCTCGGTTAAAAAAGGATATTCTTCAATATAGTAATCTAAAACAATGATATACTTTATCCCGTACTCCGCTGGCGCATTTTCAGCTGTTGGCGAGTAGTCGTAAATTATCCCGTACTCTGGTGGTATATGCTTGTAAACATCGCCATTGTTTAAATAGTCACCGTAAAAAGCGACCGTCTTGTCGCCATAGCTCTCACCCTCTGGTAGTGGCAACTCTGCAATGGGCGATGATTTGTTTCCAATCTTATAGTCGTAGTCGTCTGGCACTGGAAACATCTGAAGGTTGAAATAAAATCCCACCGAAGTTACCACCGCTGCAACCATTATAATTGGTATAGCAACTTTTTTTATAAACTTTTCGGTATTTGCTTTTGTTATAAGGTAAATTGCTGCCGCAAACAAAATAGGCGACATCATCATAAAGCGATACCAAACGATAATATCAGTGAGCGAATAAAGCCAAGCTAAAACTCCTAAAACGACTGCAAAAAAACCAAAATACTCTATATTAAATCGAAGCTTTAGCTTTATATCACGGTTTTTAAAACTTCCCTCAGCTTTTACAAATGTTATAAAAAGAAATGCCACAAAAACGATAGCTGCAAAAGCTGCCTCAAATCTCATTCCCTCTATTCTCATAGGATGAGTAAACCCAACCATTAATGTGGCTGTATTCTCGTCTGGGTATGGCGCCGTGAAGAGCGAAGTAAAAATATAGACTGCGAGAGATGCCGCCGCCGCGCCCGCTGTTGTCAGTATAAACTTCAAATTCACCTTTTTAAATAATATGCAGACAAGCGGAATAAATAGAAGCAGGTAGCTTATCCGAAGAAGTCCGCAGTAGATAATTAGTAGCGTCGCCAAAACAAGAGATATTCGACTTCTGCTCCGCTCGTAGTTAATTATGAGCGCCGTTGCGGATATTACCGCCGCCAAAATCGATATTTCCATTAGCGATATGCTGTTGTAGACGTTTATATAGCTACTTGTCATAATGAGCAGTATCATCAAAATAGACTGCCAAATTTTCGGGCGCACCGCCGCTACAAAGATAATAAGCGAAATAATGAGCGAAACCATCGAGAATATAACTATCGCATTATCGCCCCAGTCGAATATTAGGGCATATATTCCCCATGCAAAAATCGCCGATAATCCGTGGTTGCCAAAATGAGAAATTTCGGCAAAACTCCCTGTGAAGGTTGATGAATAGCCAAAGTCAAACCCTACTTCTGAAAAAGAATAGAGCTCTCTCCATAAAATAAGCTCTTCCACTCGCTCGGGCGGTATTGCAAAAGCATCGACATTTAAAATTATACTTTTCAGGACTAGCAGGATAAACGGCGTTGCAATTAAAGCTACCCAAAAAACAGCGGTAATAATGAGCTTTATCCTACTGCTGATAAACTCTATTATGTCATCTCTACTGTCAAAGCGGATCACTGCGCTCCTCCTTTAAATTTCAAAAAACAGAAAATTGCCTTCTGGGGATTTTATTGGTAGGTCAGCTAAAGCCGCCGCGCCCGCAGCGGCGAACCTGCGGTTCGCCGAAGTCGAGTGAAACTCGACTAAACGCACAGAGTGCGTTTGCTGCGGGCGGGCGGCCCCGCTGTTTTCTGAAACTAAAATGCCACTAAACCAAAATTTTGCAGTTTCTGCAACCTTTGAAAAGTCGGCACTACTTAAAACAAATCAGTTATAAAGATTCTGTGCTTTCTGCATATCTCCCTCGACTATAAGCATAGCCGCTCTATAGCTATTATCGAAGATATCTGCAAGCTCTTTGAGCTCCTTATCGGTAAAATTCGATAGCACCCAGTCGGCAAGGTCATAATCTTTATTCGGTCGCTCGCCAACCCCTATTTTTATCCTCGGGAAATTATCTCCCAAATATCCGCAGATAGATAAAATTCCGTTGTGACCGCCAGGGCTTCCCTGTCCACGTATCCTCATCTTACCAACAGCAAGCGAGACATCATCGTATACAACGATTATATTTTTCGGCGGTATTTTATAAAATTTCGCCGCCGCATCGACCGACTGCCCTGAACGGTTCATATAGGTCTGCGGTTTTAGAAGGTAGATATCAGCATTGCTGCTCTTATACATAGCAAATAAAGCATCGAACTTTTTCTTAAAAGAAGACACTGAAAGCTTATTCGCAATATAGTCAACTGCCAAAAAACCCGCATTATGGCGGGTCTTTTGATATTTTGGTGTGGGGTTTCCAAGCCCCACTATTAAAAATCTTTCTCTACTTGAAGAGGATCGAAACAGGTTTGTCAGCATAAATTCTCTCTATCGCTTCGGCGAAAACAGATGCCACCGTAAGCTGGGTTATTTTATCAATTCTTTTTTCTTTTGGAAGAGGTATAGTGTCGAGGAAAACAACCTCCGTCAAAACACTCTCCTCTATTCTCTCGATTGCTGGCGGCGAGAGCACCGCATGGGTTGCACAAGCATAAACTTCGGTAGCGCCCTTCTCGATAAGTGCCGCTGCCGCATTGCATAGGGTGCCAGCTGTGTCTATCATATCATCTATAAGTATACACTTTTTGCCGACGACATCGCCGATAACATTCATAACTTTTGAAACATTCGCACGTGCTCTTGTCTTATCGACAATTGCGAGCGGAACCTCAAGGTAGCTTGCGAAGTTTCGAGCTCTTGTAACAGAGCCGAGGTCTGGTGAAACAACAACTAAATCAGGATTTTCACGTCCAAACTTCTCAAGGAAATAAGGAGCGAGCAGAGGAGCGCCGAGAAGATGGTCAACTGGGATGTTGAAAAATCCCTGAATCTGTGACGCATGAAGATCCATTGTAAGTACTCTGTCAGCGCCGGCAGTGCTTATAATGTCGGCTACGAGTTTCGCTGAAATAGGATCCCTTGCCTTTGCCTTTCTATCTTGTCTTGCATATCCGTAGTAGGGAATTACCGCTGTAATACGCCCTGCTGATGCACGCTTTAGCGCATCAATCATAATAAGTAGCTCCATTAGGTGGTTATTAACCGGGTTGCAGGTTGGCTGTATAACAAATACATCGCTTCCCCTTACAGTTTCCCCAACTGAGAGCGAGGTTTCGCCGTCTGCAAAGTTTACAACACTGCTCTTACCTACTGATAATCCCAAATTCGCCGCAATCTTTTGCGCAAGTTTTGGATGAGCGTTACAACTGAAAATTTTAATGTCCTTACCGTGAATATTCATAAATCCCCCATTTATTTTTTATCAAACTTCGATTTTCGAATTTTAACTCCGAATCCCTCTTTTATCTCTGAGCGTACTCTGCCTATTGCAAGCGCATCATCTGGAACATCTTTATCAACCGTAGTTCCAGCTGCCGTGTAGGCACGTGCTCCGATAGTTTTCGGAGAGATTATATTTGTGTTACAGCCGATAAAGCTGTCATCACCTATAGTTGAGCGGTATTTATTTGCGCCATCGTAATTGACAAGCACAACACCACATCCGAAATTTACCCGTTGCCCAACATCGCAATCCCCAACATAGGTCAGGTGAGCAACTGAGGTTTTATCGCCGATAACAGAGTTTTTTATCTCGGTGAAGTTACCGAGTTTCACCCCGTCCCCAATAACTGAGTTCGGTCTTATCTGCGAGAAAGGCCCGACATTACAGCCGTTTCCTATCTTGCAGTTATTTGCCACAACATTGTCAAGGTTCGTATTGTCTCCAACTAAAGTATCACGTAGCTTTGTATTAGGTCCTATAATACAACCACTCCCGATAGAAACATCTCCTGTGAGGATACTGCCCGGCAGGATAGTTGTATCACAGCCTATCTGCACATCGCTTCCGATTAAAATGCCATCGGTTGAAATAAACTCAACTCCGCTCTCGAGAAGTCTTTCGATGTTTTTCTCGTTTGCTAAAGCATTTAGACGAAGCAGGCTTTTTCTATCGTTTGCCCCCTCTGCAATCTCAGGGTTTTTACTTACAAAAGCTATTGTCTTCTCATGGTTTCTCTGAAGAATTTCTATCGTATCGGTGAGGTAATACTCACCCTGTGCGTTGCTAGTTGTCAGTCTATCAAGTGCTCGGAGCAGCTTTTTCGAGTTGAAGATATAGCTTCCGCTGTTAACTTCATCGATAGTCAGCTCATCTGCTGTTGCATCTTTTTGCTCAACTATACTCTTAAACTCTCCGCCAACCCTCTTAATTCTCCCATAACCGAATGCATTTTGCATTTTCGCAGAGATAACAGTAGCTGTTGCGCCCTCTCTATGTCTGCCATATGCTTCGCTTATAGTTTTATCATCTATAAAGGGAGCGTCACCCGAGAGAATAATAATATCTTTGCTTGTTTTCTCGATAAACTCTTTTGCCTGCATAACCGCATGACCTGTGCCGAGTCGCTCCTTCTGACATACAAACTCAAATGAAACATCGCTGTATTTTAAAAGCGAGGCCTTTATCTCCTCTTCGCCCGCTCCAACAATAACAGCAATATCGGATATCCCGAGCTTTAAAACAGCATCTATTACATAATGTATCATCGGTTTGAAAAGAACTTCTTTTAATACTTTGGGGCCGTTGCTTTTCATTCTTGTACCGTCACCTGCCGCCAAAATAACCGCCGCTAAATCTTTCAAACAATTCACCTCTCAAAATTTAAACAAATATCTATCTATATTATTGCAATTTTTAACAGCTTTTGCAATAGAAAAGACGCAACTTTTGACATTTCGTTAAAATGTAAAAAAAATCGGCATATTTATAAAATCTTTGTGGTATTTTACTGCGTTATTTGATATAATAGTCAAAGCTAAGAGAAATCTGTGCAGAAAATAATATTTTGGAGGAATGTTCATGGCAAAATTCGTATACCTCTTTTCAGAGGGCAACGGAACAATGAAAGAGCTTCTCGGCGGTAAAGGTTCAAACCTTGCTGAGATGACAAGTCTCGGTCTTCCTGTACCACAGGGATTCACAATTTCAACAGAGGCTTGCACAAAGTACTATGACGACGGAGAGGTCATAGCACAAGAAATCATGGATGAAATACTTGAGAACATCACAAAAACAGAGGGCATTACCGGCAAAAAGTTCGGTGATAACGAGAATCCTCTACTTGTTTCAGTTCGTAGTGGCGCGCGCGCTTCTATGCCTGGTATGATGGATACTATTCTAAACCTTGGCCTTAACGAGGAAGTTGTTGAAGTTATGGCTAAAAAGAGTGGCAACGCAAGATGGGCATGGGACTGCTACCGCAGATTTATCCAGATGTACTCAGACGTTGTTATGGAAGTTGGTAAAAAATTCTTCGAAGAGCTAATTGATGAGATGAAAGAAGAGAAAGGTATCGTCAACGATACAGACCTTTCTGCAGACGATCTAAAAGCTCTTGCTATTCAGTTTAAAGCTGAGTACAAAAACAAAATCGGTTCAGACTTCCCAGCAGATCCAGTAGAGCAGCTAATGGGCGCTGTTAAGGCTGTTTTCAGAAGCTGGAACAACCCACGTGCAAACTACTACAGAAGAATGAACGATATCCCTTATTCTTGGGGTACTGCTGTTAACGTTCAGGAGATGGT
>CAYJJJ010000069.1:0-10431 GCA_964370465.1 uncultured Oscillospiraceae bacterium | reverse complement strand
AGTTATTACCTTTTATATTTTGCTCCGCAAAATATAAATAATCTCCGCTTCGCTATGATTATTTATAAACTCATCTTAATGCCTTGACCTCGCCACTATGTGGCAACCGGGCAAACGGTAAAGTTATGTTATATTTCTTCTAAATATGATATAAATTAAACAAAATCACACCGACAGTGTCGGTGTTTTTTGTCGTTTAGAATTCTGTAAAACATTGATTTTAGTGCGCTAAAATGATATAATAAATATTATTGTTTTTTAGGTGAGGTGAATATGGCATTTGAAGAGAGGGTTTCTGTAATAGTTGGACATTATGGGAGCGGTAAAACTAATTTTTCACTTAACTTAGCAAAAAAAATTCGTGAGAAAGATATGCAAGTCGCAGTTGTTGATCTCGATATTGTAAATCCTTATTTCAGAACAGCCGAGCACCGTGAAGAGTTTGAAAAGATGGGAATTGATATAAAAGCGCCTACCTATGCTGGCTCAAACGTAGATATTCCAGCGATATCGCCAGAGCTATTTGGTGTTATCGGAAGTTTTGATGGCAAGGTCATCGTCGATGTCGGTGGGGACGACGCAGGAGCTACGGCACTCGGAGCTTTTAGAGAAGTTCTATCAAAAATAGATGTTCGGTACTATTGTGTTATAAATGAGCGTCGGTATCTTGATAATGCTATTGAAGAGAGCATAGAGGATATTAAAGCTATTGAGCACAAAGGCAGAATTAAGATAGATTATCTTATTAACTGCACAAATCTCGGCGCTGCAACTACCAAAGAAACAATAGAAAATTCCAAAGCTTATGCAGATAAGCTCTGCGAAAAGCTCGGTATCGAGGTTGCCGCTACTGCGGTTATGGAAGGTGTCGATGTAGACCCCTTAAAGATATCGGGAGAGATGATAAAAAGTCGGCTTTTTGTTAAGCCGATTTGGTTATAACAGGAGGTAAATAATGGCAAAGATAACAGTTAACAATTCGCTTTGTAAAGGGTGCGCTCTGTGTACAACAGTATGTCCGAAAAACATAGTGGAGCTCGATAACGATGTGATTAACGAGAGCGGATATCATCCCGCAAAATGTATAGATGATAGCAAATGTATCGGGTGCGCATTCTGTGCGACAATTTGTCCCGATTGTGCTATAACAGTAGAAAGGTAAGGTGGAGAAAATGGCTGATAAAGTATTGATGAAAGGCAACGAAGCCTTGGCGGAAGCTGCAATAAGAAGCGGTTGTATCCACTTTTTCGGGTACCCTATAACCCCTCAAACAGAGCTTTCTGCTTACATGAGTAAAAAACTGCCGAAAATCGGCGGAGTGTTTTTGCAAGCTGAGAGCGAAATAGCAGCTGCAAATATGGTGCTTGGAGCGGCGTCTGCAGGCGTTCGTGTTATGACGAGTTCATCAAGCCCCGGAATCTCGCTAAAAACAGAGGCTATATCATACCTTGCAGGTAGCGATATGCCTTGTGTGCTTATAAATGTTCAGCGTGGAGGTCCAGGACTTGGCGGTATTCAACCAAGTCAAGCGGACTACTTCCAAGCGACAAAAGCGCCCGGTCACGGTGACTTGCATATTATGGTATTTGCACCATCGACTATTCAGGAGATGATAGATACCATTGCAAAAGCATTTGAAAAGGCGGATGAGTATAGAGTTCCGGCTATGATTTTAATCGACGGTATGCTAGGTCAAATGATGGAGCCTGTAAGCTTTGAGAATACTGATGTGAAAACATTTGAAAAACCTTGGGCTACAAACGGTTGTGACGGTTCAAGACCTCGCAACATAACAAACTCACTCTATATTCAAGCGGAAACACTTGAAGAGAGAATTCTCGAGAGATTTGACAGATACCAACAAATCAAAGACAATGAAACCGAAATTGAACTGCTTAATACCGATGATGCAGACTATGTTATAGCGGCTTACGGCGCTACAGCTCGTATCGCTTCAACTGCCGCTAAAATATGCAGAGAAAAAGGGATAAAAGTTGGAGTTGCAAGACCTATAACCCTATGGCCATTCCCAGATAAGGCTTTAGCCGAGATTGCGACAAAGGTTAAAGGAATTTTAACTGTTGAGATGAGCATGGGGCAGATGGTTGAAGATGTAAGACTTGCGGTAAACGGAGTTTGCCCTGTCGAGTTTTATGGCAGAACTGGTGGAGTTATCCCATCGCCTGACGAAATTGTCGAAGCGATAGAGAAAATGGCTGGAGGTGCGAAATAATGGCTGTTGTATTTGAAAAAACAAAGGGTCTTTGCGATGTCAAAACCCATTATTGTCCTGGTTGTACCCACGGTGTAGTGCACCGAATTGTCGGTGAGTGCTTAGTGGAGCTTGGGCTTCTTGAGAAGTCGGTAGGTGTAGCTCCTGTTGGCTGCAGTGTTTTTGCCTACAACTATTTTAACTGCGATATGATAGAAGCGCCTCACGGTAGAGCGCCTGCTGTTGCAACTGGTCTTAAGAGAGCGCTTCCAGAGAATATAATATTTACCTATCAGGGTGACGGTGACTTGGCAGCTATCGGTACTGCGGAAACTATCCACAGTGCGGCTCGCGGCGAGAATATAACAATAATATTCATAAACAATGCAATCTACGGTATGACTGGCGGACAGATGGCGCCTACAACTCTCCCGGGTCAGGTAACACAGACAACCCCTTATGGCCGTGATGTTAAATACAGCGGTGGACCTATTAAGGTTTCAGAGATGCTCGCAACAATTGATGGTGCAACATATATCGAGAGGGTTGCGGCAAACAACATAAAGAATATCAAAGATACAAAAAGAGCTATCAAAAAGGCTTTCCAGTATCAGGCGGAGGGCAAAGGTTTCTCGCTTGTTGAGGTTTTATCGACATGTCCTACAAACTGGGGTATGACTCCTGTCGAGGCGCTTGACTGGGTGACAAACACATTAGAGCCTTACTATCCACTCGGCGTTAAAAAAGATGTGGGAGGAGAGAGATAATGAACAAAGAACTCACACTGCTTTTTGCGGGATTTGGCGGACAGGGCGTTTTGTTTGGCGGTAAAGTGGCTGCTTATGCGGGACTTGTAGATGAAAGACAGGTTTCATGGCTTCCATCATATGGTCCTGAGATGCGTGGCGGTACTGCTAACTGTTCGGTAACTATTTCAGACTCACCGGTAGGTTCACCGCTAATCTTAAAACCAAACGCGCTTATTGCACTAAATCTCCCATCGTATGACAAGTTTATAGATACCGTTGTACCAGGTGGCTCGGTAGTTATAAACAGTGCACTTATAAATAAAAAGTGCGAGAGAGATGATATAAATGTTTCTTATATTCCTGTGACAAGCCTTGCAGAAGAAGAGGGACTTTCGGGTCTTGCAAATCTTATAGCCCTTGGAAAGCTACTTGCAATCCATCCGTTTTCAACAAAAGAATCGGTGTTTACAGCGATTGATAAGTGCGTTCCAGCATCAAAAATATCTCTATTAGAGGGGAATAAAAGGGCACTTGATTTGGGTATCCAATATTAATAAGTAAAGAGAGTTTAATCGCTCTCTTTATTTTTATGGCTTAATTACTCGGAGTTTTTAACGGGTCAAACGGTTTAGGCGTATTCAAATGTAAAATTGTGATATTTACGCAAAAAAATTGTGAATTTTTGTTGAAATTCGCAGACCAAAGTAGTATAATTTTAGTACAAGGTGATTATATGAACAAACTATCCCGAATTATTTTTTTAATATCAAGTGCTTTCATGGCACCTGCGGCGATAATTGCGTTCGGTGCGTTCTTAGATGTGAGGTATGAGCTGTCGGGTGTGGCAGTTTTGCTATCAATTGTAATCGCTATATGTACAGTTGTAACATCAGTGATAAAGGCGGTAAAACTTAGTGAAAGAGATAATGAGGAGCAGTGAATATCGATTGCAGCTTATTTCGCTTTTGTATTTTGCCGTAGTCGCAGATATTTTAGTGTTCTTAACTGTATTTTTAATAGATATTGATATAGAGCTCGGTGCCATCTCTTTGCTTGTTGGCAATCTCTATATGATTATAAACTTTACATGGCTCTTTCACAGTGCAGATAAGGCTTCCAGAATGGAGATTTCACAGGGGCTTATGTATATGGCGAGAAAAGGCAGGCTTCGCTTTTTGGCAACTGCTTTGTATTTAGTGGTATTTTATCTACTATTTTCACTTCATCCGCTCTACCTTGCGATACCACTTCTCTATTTTAAGTATATGAACTATTTTAATGCAATAAGGAGGAAATGATGTCAGGACCAAAGGTTATTTTTGAGATACCTATTTTCGGTGGTATTTTGGTAAGCGAGACGATGGTGAATATGTTTTTTGCGGTGGTCTTCTTGTCTATTATGTCGATATGGCTTGGTAGCAACCTGAAAAAACAACCGGGCAAGCGTCAGATTATCGCTGAAAAACTTGTAACAACGCTATACAATACGGTTGAGCAGAGTATGGGGGCCGCAAAGGTGAAAGCTTGGGCGCCATATATTGGTGCGCTCTTCTGCCTCTCGATTACCTGCTCGCTTATGGGTCTTTTAGGACTTCGGCCACCAACTGCTGATTTTAACGTAACACTTGCTTGGTCGATACTAACATTTGTTATGATTCAAGTGACAAAAATCCGCAAAAATGGTATCGGTGGATATTTCAAAGGATTTGCCGACCCGCTGTGGCCTATGACTCCGATAAACATCATGAGTGAGCTGTCAACTCCTGTTTCGATGGCATTTAGGCATTTTGGTAATATTTTATCGGGTGTTATCATAACAACACTTATCTATCAGGGACTTGGCTCGATAACTGCATCATTTACAGCAATTCCATTTATGCAGGTGGGTATTCCAGCTGTTGCATCGCTGTACTTTGATTTGTTCTCAAGCTTTATGCAGGCGTTTATCTTTATTATGCTAACGATGGTATTTATCTCGATGGCGGATGAGTAAGTAAAATAATGCCTGGGGGAAGAGTTCTCCCGTATGGTGTTTTTTATAAATTATTTTAAATTTAGGAGGATCTGTTTTATGGAAAGAGCGATTGTATTAATGGGATGTGCTATAGGTGCGGGACTTGCTATGATAGCTGGTATCGGTCCTGGTATCGGTCAGGGTTATGCGGCTGGTAAAGCTGTAGAAGCTGTTTCGCGTCAGCCTGAAGCTCAGCCAGCGATACTAAGAACTATGCTTATCGGCTGTGGTGTTGCTGAGTCAACAGGTATCTATGGTCTTGTTGTTGCGATACTACTCATGTTCGTAAACCCGATTATAGGTATGCTTTAATCGTTAATTGGAAGGAGTAAAGCACATGCCAAATGAAATGCAACTATTCAATATTGATGTGTGGCATCAAATTTTTGTGTTTTTAAATCTCTTTATACTATTTCTCATTATGAAGAAGTTTCTCTTCAAACCGATTATGGCGATGATTGAGGCAAGGGATGCTGAAATCAAAGCGAATTTTGACGAGGCAGAAGCTGCAAAAGACAGTGCTATTGCGCTTGAGAATGAGTACAGAGAGAAAATTGAGGATGCTAAGAGTGAAGCGGCTTCAATAGTTAAAAATGCAAAAAAGACAGCAACTATCAAAGGTGAAGAAATTCTCAAGGAAGCAAATGAGAAAGCCCACCAACTAAAAGTTAAAGCGGATAAAGATATTGAAATTGAAATCAGCAGGGCTAAAAATGTTCTTAAAGATGATATTTCTGATATCGCTATTTCACTTGCGTCAAAAATCGTTGATAAAGAGGTGGACAAAGATACTCATAACGATATGATAAGCAAGTATTTATCGGAGGAAATAAGAGATGTCATCTAATGCTGATATAGTATACTCAGAGGCGCTCTTAAAGTCTTACAGTGATGATAAAGCGCTACCTATTATCATAGAGGAGTTTGAAGCTCTAAAAGACGCTTTAACTTGCAATGAAGGATTTATGCCGCTGTTATCATCTCCGGTTGTCTCCTTTGAAGAGAAGGAGAAGATGCTCGATAGCATCTTTCTCGGAAAGTTTGATGAAAAACTTTTAAACTTTCTTAAAATCCTTGTCAAAAACAAAAGGGTGGCAGGCATAGGATCTATTTTTAACAGCTTTAAGGGTATCTGCTATGAGAGATTGTCGATAGTTGAGGCGACTGTTGTTACAGCGTATACATTGACGACAGATCAGAGTGAAAAAATAAAAAATAAACTCTCGCAGAAACTTGGCAAAGAGGTTATTATAACAGAAAAAGTAAATGAAAACCTAAAGTGCGGAATTTCAGTGCTTATAGGTGATAAAGAGTTAGACCTTAGTTTAAGAGGTCGAATGGAAGAGGTTTTCGATAACCTCATATCATTAAAAATTTGAGGGAGGCAGATATGAATTTAAGGCCTGAAGAAATTTCCGCCCTTATTTCCGAGCAGATAGTTAATTACAAAGCTGTAACAGAACAGACCGAAACCGGTAGAGTTGTTATGGCGGGTGATGGTATCGCTAAAATCTACGGACTCGATAGCTGTATGAGTGGTGAGCTTCTAAAGTTTTCAAACGGCTTATATGCTATTGCTCAAAACCTTGAGGAAGGTAGCGTCGGTGCTGTTTTGCTCGGAGGCGATGAGGATGTCAAAGAAGGCGATATTGTAAAACGTACAGGTGCGGTTGTTCGTGTACCTGTAGGGGAAGCTATGCTCGGCCGTGTTGTCAATGCGCTCGGTCAACCGATAGACGGTAAGGGTGAAATTAAAACAGATAAAACACGTCCCATTGAGTCGGACGCGCCGGGAATTATCGAGAGAAAACCGGTTACCGTCCCACTTCAGACAGGTATCAAAGCTATCGACAGTATGATTCCTATAGGTAGAGGACAGCGTGAGCTTATTATAGGTGACAGACAGACAGGTAAAACTGCTATCGCGGTTGACACTATTATCAACCAAAAAGGCAAGGATGTTATCTGTATCTATGTTGCAATCGGTCAGAAAAACTCAACCGTTGCAGAGCTTCATGAAACACTCTCAGCAGCAGGTGCTATGGATTATACTATTATCGTTGCGGCAACCGCTTCAGATGCGGCTCCGCTCCAGTATATTGCGCCATATAGCGGATGCGCTATGGGTGAGTATTTCATGTACGAGGGCAAAGATGTTCTCTGTATCTATGACGACTTATCGAAACATGCGGTTTCTTACCGTGCAGTTTCGCTACTACTTCGCAGACCACCAGGACGTGAGGCTTATCCCGGAGATGTTTTCTATCTCCATTCAAGACTGCTTGAGCGTTCAGCTCAGCTCTCAGATGCAGAGGGTGGCGGCTCGCTAACAGCACTTCCTATTATCGAAACACAAGCGGGTGACGTATCAGCGTATATCCCAACAAACGTTATCTCTATTACCGATGGTCAGATATTCCTTGAGAATGAGCTGTTCAACGCTGGCATTAAGCCTGCGGTAAACCCAGGTATCTCGGTATCAAGGGTTGGTGGTAACGCTCAGATTAAGGCTATGAAAAAGGTTTCTGGTTCACTAAAACTTGCATATTCGCAGTATCGTGAGCTTCAGAGCTTTGCGCAGTTCGGTTCAGACCTTGACAAAGATACCAAACAGCGTCTTGACCACGGTGCTCGTATCGTTGAGGTGCTAAAGCAGGATAGAAACAAACCTTACCGTGTTGAAGATCAGGTTTGCATTTTCTTTGCCGCGGTTAACGACTATTTAAAAGATATCGATGTCGATAAAATTATCGAGTTTGAAAAAGGTTTAATCGAGCATATCGAAGCAAACTATGGCGACATAACTGCGTCAATAGTTGAAAAGAAAGAGCTTATGCCAGAAATGCAAGAGAAGCTTGGCAACGCAATAAAAGAGTATGTAAGTATCTTTAACTCATAATAAAGGAGGGATATTGTGGCCTCTGTAAAAGAAGTCAGACTTCGAATTAAAAGTGTCGAGAGCACCATGCAGATAACAAATGCAATGAAGCTTGTTGCCTCGGCTAAATTCAAAAAGGCGAAAAATCGTCTTGATATCGCAACTCCTTATTTTGAAACCCTCTATGAAGCAATAAGCGAAATAGCATTAAACTCAAAGGACTTATCCTCTGTCTATACAAGGGATATTAAAGTAGAGAAAAAGTGTTTTGTGGTTATTGCGGGTGACACCGGTTTTGCCGGGGGATACAACAGTAATATTTTAAGACTTGCGACTTCAATGATCGATTTCAAGACCGATTCGGTAATCGCAATTGGTAAAAAGGCTGTTGACTTCTTTAGTAAAAGAGGGCTCGAGCCAACTCTTTCCTACCAGAATATCGGTGAAACTGCCGATATGAGCTCGGTTAAAGATGTTGCGAATACCGTCTGTGAGATGTTTAAAACAAAGCAGTACTCAGAAGTGCAGCTTATTTATACATCGTTTATTAGCCAGATACAAGTAGAACCAAATACCATAAAACTTCTGCCGATAAATACCCCAAAAGGTGAGCGGGTAAATAATTATATGATTTATGAGCCATCACCAAAAGAGGTTTTTGAAACTATCGTACCGCAGTATTTAACAGGTATGATATATTGTGCAATCGTTGAGAGTTATGCATCAGAGCAAGGTGCTCGTCGAACTGCGATGGAATCAGCAACTGATAACGCGCAGGAGATGATAGATGATTTATCACTGCTCTATAACAGAGCTCGTCAGGCGGCGATAACACAGGAAATAACCGAAATAGTCGCAGGTGCGGAAGGATTAAATTAGGGGGAAGAGATGAGTAATACAGGAAAAATCATACAGATTATAGGCCCGGTTTTAGACGTACGCTTTGAAAACGGAGAGCTCCCTAATCTGTTAAATGCGCTAAAAATAGATAACGACGGCAAGGAGATTATCGTTGAGGTGGCAAGCCATCTTGGTGATAATACCGTTCGTTGTATCGCTATGAAAAGTACCGACGGTTTGGTTCGTGGACAAGATGTAATCGATACAGGAGCGCCAATTTCAGTGCCTGTTGGCGATGTAACTCTTGGACGTATCTTTAACCTGCTCGGTGAAACAATCGATAACAAAGGCCCAGTTGAAGCTGAAGAGAGTTTACCTATCCACAGGAAAGCTCCAGAATTTTCAGAGCAACAGACAGAGGCTGAAATTCTTGAAACAGGAATAAAAGTAATTGACCTTATCTGCCCATATGTTAAGGGTGGTAAAATCGGTCTTTTCGGCGGTGCTGGTGTTGGTAAAACAGTTATCATCATGGAGCTTATCAACAACATCGCAAACCAGCACGGTGGTATCTCGGTATTCACAGGTGTTGGAGAGAGAACTCGTGAGGGAAATGACCTCTACAACGAGATGACAGAATCAGGAGTTATCAAGAAAACAGCTCTTGTTTACGGCCAGATGAATGAGCCTCCCGGAGCTCGTATGAGGGTTGCGCTTTCAGGCCTTACAATGGCTGAGTATTTCAGAGATCAAAGAGGACAGGACGTTCTGCTTTTCGTTGATAATATCTTTAGATTTACCCAGGCGGGAAGTGAGGTTTCAGCTCTTCTCGGACGTATGCCATCAGCGGTTGGATATCAGCCAACACTCGCAACAGAGATGGGAACTTTGCAGGAGAGAATTACCTCGACAAACAAAGGTTCTATCACATCTGTTCAGGCAGTTTACGTTCCAGCGGACGACTTAACTGACCCAGCGCCTGCGACAACATTCGCGCATCTTGATGCAAAAACAGTTCTTTCAAGAAACATAGCTTCCCTTGGAATTTATCCAGCGGTTGACCCGCTCGACTCAACATCACGTATAGTAACACCTGATGTTGTTGGAATTGAGCACTATACTGTTGCAACAAGAGTTCAGGCGATACTCCAAAGATATAAAGAGCTTCAGGATATCATAGCAATCCTCGGTATGGACGAGCTTTCAGACGAGGATAAACTAACAGTTACAAGAGCTCGTAAAGTTCAGAGATTCCTATCACAACCGTTCACTGTTGCAGAGCAGTTTACCGGTATGGAAGGTAAATATGTGCCGCTAAAAGAAACAATCCGCGGATTCCGTGAGATTATTGACGGTTTACATGATGAAATCCCCGAGTCGGCATTCCTATTTGCTGGCAGTATAGACGAGGTTGTAGCGAAGCATAACGGAGGCAAATAATATGGCTTTATTTGAACTTAAAGTTGTAACTCCGGAGCGGAGTGTCTTCGACGGCGAGATGGAATTTATGAAAATCCGCACTATCGAGGGTGATGTTGGTTTCTTTGCAAACCACGCAAACTATCTCTCAGCGGTAGGCACTGGTCAGCTTTTTCTTCGCAAACAGGATGGCACAGAGAGAACAGCGGCAGTTGACGGTGGTTTTATAAAATTTATCGGAAACAAAGCAACAGTTGTCTGCAATACCTGTGAATGGGCTCATGAGATAGATGTTGACAGAGCGAAAACAGCTATGGA
>CAYJJJ010000068.1:0-10605 GCA_964370465.1 uncultured Oscillospiraceae bacterium | reverse complement strand
CCGACGGTATGCTCGTAAAGCGCCCTCTGCTCATCGGCGATGATTTTGTTTTAGTCGGGTTTAAGGAAGCGGAGTGGAAAGATAAAATATAAGCTGATAAACCCACTCTTTTGAGCGGGGTTTTAAGTGGAATGAAGCCCATTCCGACGTTTGGCGGGGAGAGCGGGATTCCGTTTTAGCTTCGCTAAAACACTCGCTTGTTTTGCTTACCGCAAACCTGCGCACAATTGCTAAAAACAGTGCACTGCACTGTTTTATTAACGCATTTGCCCGCATGGGTTTGAATCCCTATCCTCCGTCTCCCCAATAAAAAAACAGCGGGGTCCCCAAAAAGCTATGGCTTTTTGGGGATAAGGAGGAATTGCGAAATGATATAAAAAACCCCGCTATTCAAAGCGGGGTTTTAAGTGGAATGAAGCCCATTCCGACGTTTGGCGGAGAGAGCGGGATTCGAACCCGCGGTGCGTTTCCGCACACCCGCGTTCCAGGCGAGCACCTTCGACCACTCAGACATCTCTCCGTGTTTTCAACTTCTGTATTATATCAAATTTAACCTTAAAAATCAATGCTTTTTGCCCTCTTATCTCTTTTTGTTTTTCCGCCACGAAAAAACACCCACACTTTGTGCAGGTGTATTCTCACACTATTTCTTTTTGTTGTCAAATTCCGGATTAAATGCATAAAAGTTTTTGCTATTTAGTTTATCTTGCGCAATTCCCACTGCCTCACCAAACCTCTGGAAATGCACTATTTCGCGTGCTCTCAAGAACTTTATAACATCTCGCACATCGGGGTCATCTGCAAGACGCAGGATATTGTCGTAAGTTGCTCTCGCCTTTTGTTCTGCCGCCATGCTCTCTGCAAGGTCTGCGAATACATCGCCCTTCGACTGCAGATAAGTTGCCGAGAAGGCGGGACCGCTTGCCGCTGCAGGATATAGGGCTGTTGTGTGGTCTACAAAGTAGTCCTGATACCCACCCGATTTTATCTCCTCAACTGATAGATTTCTCGTCAGCTGATATACTATTGCACTCACCATCTCCATATGCCCGAGCTCTTCTGTACCTATATCGGTAAGTAGTGCACGAAGTTCAGGATATGGCATTGTGTATCTCTGCGAGAGGTATCTCGTTGCGGCGCCGAGTTCTCCGTCAGGGCCGCCAAACTGCGATAGGACAACTTTTGCCATCGCTGGATTTGGATTTTTAATCTTTATTGGATATTGCAATTTTTTGTTATAATTCCACATTACTCCGATACCTCCCATGGCCATGGATCTTCTACCCATTCAAAATAGTCTTCTGCCTTTGCAAGGGTGTTGAAAAGCGGGCCGTATAGCCTTGTATACTCCGCAACAAGCATCTTGTGCATCTCAGCATATTTTTTATAATAGTTAAGAGCTGATTTATTTCTCGGATGTGTGTCTAAAAATAAAACAACTTCATTGAGCGCAAAATCAACTTCTTGAAGCATTTTTAAAAGTTTTTCTTTCGTTTCCATCACTCCACCTCTTCCCCTGTAAATGGAAGATCAAGCTGTTTGAAAATAGTTCCACGGGGTAGCCCTATATCCGGTTCATAAAGGTCGATGAATTTTTGTTTTGGCACATAAAACATCCCGACTACCCTCTTGTTTGACTCTTCAGGTTCGGGCACAATATTCATATTATACACGTTAACACTCCTTTGTTAGTAAGGTAGATTATACTATGCAAAGTCGCTCTTTTCTGACACGTTTAGACATCAAAAAAACGGCTGTCCGCCGTTTTTTAGTTTCATCTAAACCTCTACTGGTTCTGTGCCAAACTTCTCGCATATTGCAAGGTATACAGCATCGGCCATTTTTTCCATTCCACTATCAGTAAGCCAAGTTTCACAATCGTATTCACTCGTGACATAGCCAAGCTCAAGCAAGACGCCCAAATAATCATCGTTGTTTATAACAGCGAGTGTTTCGCCCTGAAGATCATTTTGCTCTTCTTCCTCTTCAGTTAGCGAATAAGTTATAACTTCACCGTTTTGCTGCTCATATCTCATATAGAATAGACCGCTTCCCTTTCTCGGAGTATGGCCGATATCGACAAGATTATCGACAACTAAGTTCGCAAAATCATAGCTCTCCTGCCAGAACTTGTTTTCTGGGAGTTGTGCATATATCTCAAACCCCGATACATCGGAGTATTCCTGTGTCATCGAATTAAAATGCAGGCTTATGAAGAGATCCGGCGAGACATTTCTCGTATACCGCACTCTGCCATCGAGCGATAGATCTTCATCATATGGATGGGTTTGCAAGACGTTATAGTTGTCATCAGCCAGCAGTCGCTGGTATAAATACTCAGTGACAATTGGCGTTAGCTCCTCTTCCTTTAATATCCCCTGAGCACCTGTCAAAACAGGGCCATGACCGCTATCGAGCACTATGGTATGTCGGTCGTCGTAAACTATAACAGAGGAGCTCTCCTCGTCAACTTTGGCGGTCGCTTCGCCCGCAAAGCTATGTACAACTAAAAAAACAATTCCAACTATCATTGCCAGAGCCGCAAAAACCCTTCCTTTATATATAACATAACGCTTACGTTTTTTTCTCTCCCTCTGCATAGTCCCCCCTATTCATATAATTATATATTACAACAATTTTCTGAATTTTTCAATGCAGCTTACTTTAGTATTGTTTAATAAAGTATGTAGAAAAAATTAAGACTTCTGTAAACGAATAGTTTACAAAAGTCTTTTCTAAATAAAATAAGTAATTAAAGAAATGGCAAAAATAGCAATAATCATAGTTATCATTATAAACTGAGTTTTGCTATACCCTTTTGGGGTTATTTGTTCTTTATTATCGAGTTTCCTAATTAGCGGATAAAGTTTAAAGTAGTATGCTGATACTGCAGGAATTAAAACAGCGACAGAGATTATCTTCACAAGGTCGCTTGCAGTGAACAGGATAACAATTAGAAGCGCTATAAATATCAGTTTGCAACTAGCTACCCAGTTTGCCATATACCGAACAAAAAGGCTTGTATGCTCATCTTTTTTAAGTTCTTCCCACTGCTTAAATGCACGAAGGCTGTTGCCATATTTAAATTCAGGGTGAAAATAAATTATCAAAACATTGCTCGTTTCAAGCAATATAAATATAACTATCGCAATATCTATCAACTTTGCAACCACTCCTTTGTGCTATTAGATATATCTATTAGCTATATTATAGCATTTATTGGAGTAAAGTCAAGGGTAAACAGTAAAATAATATTTTTAGTTTTAAAAAACTACATAGATTCCCGATTTTTTTAAGCATTAATCAGTTTAAAACTAATTTAATCATATTAAAATTAAATAAAACCGACTTTTACGAGTCGGTTTTATTTTTGCACAGCTAATTCGATTTTTTATTTAGAAGAAATCACTTAAATCTTATTCTATATTCCTACTGCAAATCACAGATTAAATTAAGCTAATTTTATACTGCTTATCTTCTGTGATTAATGCTTTGAATTTCTCTGTACTCATAGGTTTTGCAAAATAGTACCCTTGTGCATAGTCGCAACCTATTCCTTGTAGCCACAAAGCTTGCGCGGCAGTCTCAACGCCCTCGGCAACGACTTTCATATTTAGGTGTTTTGCCATACTTATGATATCGGCAACGACAATTGTGCTGTTACCACCTTGGTCTTTAAGGTCGAAAAACGCCTTATCGAGTTTTAATATATCAGCTTCAACTGCCGATAACCTGTTAAGTGAGGAAACGCCCGCGCCGAAGTCGTCAATTGAAATCGCCAAACCAAGCTCTTTAAATCTCTTAACTGTTGAGAGGAATTGACTGGTGTTTGCCTCCACCGCACTCTCAGTTAGTTCGAGCTCTATCATGCTAGCATCCACTTTATAAAGCTTTAGAATATCCGATACACGGCTTACTATTTTATCGGAAAGCACCGTATGTGCCGATAGATTTACCGAAATACGAGGTATCTCCATTTTAAAGCAGTTTGTATTTAAGCACTTGCACACTTCTTCGAGCACAAACAAATCGAGATATGAAATAAATCCGTTTTCCTCAAAAATCGGAATAAACTCATCAGGATATATTTTTCCTCCAAGATTTGGTTTCCAGCGCACAAGCGCCTCAGCACCGCCAAGTTTCAAGGTATTGAAATCTATTTTCGGCTGATACTCGACTGTAAATTCACGGTCCTTGAGCGCCTGTTCCATTCTGAAAGTGATGTTGATTTTATTTTCGTACTGCTTGCGCATTTTATCATCAAATGTTATGAAGGTCGTTTTGTGTTTAGATTTACCCTCAAGTCTTGCATTGTCAGCTTGACCAATGAGTGCTGTTACTTTTGCCTTAACATCATCGACAACCACTTTTCCAAATGAAAGGGTTACTTTATACTTCTTATTTATACTATCTTCTATTGCCGGTAAAATTTCGTTGTTGTATATCTGACGTATTTTACCTCCTCTATCAACATGGCGGAATACTAGAAATTGGTCTGCCGTTCTTCTGGCGACAACAGCATCTGTTCCCTCAAATGCTTTCTTTAGTGCATTCGCTATCGCTATTATAACGGTTGTGCCTCTATCGGTACTAAAGTGGGTGTTTATCGTTTTAAACATATCAATATCAAACGATATCAACTCATATTCGCCCGGTTTTGCCTTCTTAACAATCTCTTCCGCAGTTACCCTGAACTTGTTTATCGTCATAAGTCCGGTCATTGGGTCGGTGTTATATGATTTGAGCAAGGCTTCTTTTTTCTCAATCTGCCCCTTGTAGTACACCGCTATAAACCCAGCGACGATGATAAATAATCCTATTGCAAAATAATACCAGTTCTCAGCTACATGTTCCCAGAAGCTGGTTTCTGCACTGGGTAGTGCATCGTTTGCATTAGTATCAATTATAGCTGTGTATTCTCGCTCTGAAATGCGGTCAGACATTACATTAAATATCGGAACATATTCATCGGCGATATCGTTATTTATAAAAAACTGCATTGGCGCTACTGTATCCGTAACTATTGTGGTAGTATTTTCATCATCAAAGTATATCTCGGTATATGTAGCTGCACTTTGAGTGCAAAAAAGCATATCCAAGTTACCTGCCGCTAAATCATCGAGTAGCTTGTGCCAGTTATTATAGAAAACAAATTCAACCCCTGGATTAACTTCAAGAAATGAATTAAAATCTATAGTCTGGTATGGAAGCGAGCCGATTTTAGGCTCCCCTTCCAATATTTCTTGAATCGATGTTGTATCTAATCTTTCATTATTTATTATTGAATACATCGGAATCTCATGAAAAGTTTCAGATGGAGTATAATTTTCCAGTTCGCGCGTAGTATCACCATATAATGTTAACAATATATCGAATTTATCGTCTGCTTCTTGTTCATCTTCAAGACTGTATGGGTGATAATTCACTTCAAAATCATAGCTCATAGCAAACCCATTTAGTATGTCCACCATAACGCCGTCAGGCTCGCCTTGTTCATTTGTATACGATATAGGTGAAAATCCTGTTACATAACCAACCTCAAGCGGCCTTTGTCTTAATATATCAAGTTCACTTTGCGAAAGTCCACGGTGGGTTATTTCGATATTCTCCGAAAGGTATTTTTCCTCAAGTTCCATGAAAAAGTTACCTTCAGTGTGAATAACTTCCAAATAATAATCATCAAGTAGCTCCATCAATTCAGCATTTTCAAAACTTGAAATTAAATACAGATTGTAAACGCCAAGATTTAATATATTATTTAAGTCGTGTGAGGACGGGTCTTCGGAGTAGGTGATAAATAAGTCAGCCACTTGCTCCATATATGTTTCCGTTTCACCATAGATGTACTCAACAGAAATGTTATTGCGCTCACAAAAGATATCAAGGTTTTCTACACCGACATTTTCGTCATAGACAGCTACGGTTTTACCGTCAATAGCATCGATGTTTGCGTATGTAATGCTCATATCCTCCGACATAAGCGCAATATATGTTTTGCTGTATGGCATCTCAGAGTAATAAACTAATTCTCTTCTATCGTCACTTCGTGTGTTAAATCCGCCCACATCAACATAGCCGCTCTGTACAGCTTCAATCATACTGTCGGCAATCGGTACAAATTCAAACTCCAAACCGCTGCGCTCAGAGATTTTTTGGAACACTTCATAGCCGTAACCTTTGTTATTTAAGCTATCAATATCAACAATCATATCATCGAAAGTGGAATAATAACCAACTCGTATAGGCTGACTTACATCAAAAGTGGCAGTGCTTGTGTTGTCTACTGTTACTTCGTTTGTAATGTCGCCAGTATCTGTGGCAACTACTTTAAATATCGGTAGTAGAGCAGCTGTTACACAAATTGCGATTATAAAGCTAAAAAACTTTTTCATAAACTCAATCCCCCCCGCAAATAGACATTATTAATTATCACAAATTATCAAGTTAGAAGATAACTCCATAAATTTGTTTAAAAAATATATACACTTTGTCTAATTTTATCGAAATTTATCGAATAAATCAACAGAATTACAAAATATTTCCATTTCTCACATTTTTAACTTATTTATTTATGCAATATAGATTACAAATTTGCCGTTTTTCCACAAAAAAACACCTAACTATTTTACTTTTCTTTTATTTTACTAACACTAAACCGCTTCTGCTTATCTTTTAAAGCTTTATATGGGACACAAAAATAACGCTGATCCCGAACAAATCGGATTCAGCGTCATACTGGTGTGGGTAAGAAGTTCAATTTACTTCTTCACTAAAATTATAGAAAACCTTATCTGTGGCAACTTATTTTGAGGTCTTGCCACAATACTAATATCAATCTTTGCTATTTTATATTGCGAATCGACAACTTACCGCATTCATTATCTTAGTCGTCATATATGGCAAAACAGTTTTTTCCACCTTGTTTCACTTTTTGCAACGCCTTAGTCGCCTTTTCATATATGCATTTGAAGTTATCGCCGTGTTCAGGGTAGAGTGACACACCGACACTTGCGGTGATTTCGGCACTTTTACCATCCTTTTCATATCTCTTATGCAGTTGCAAGCAGAGTTCTGCGGCTTTTTTCTCGATGAAATCCATCGTTTTATAGTTCCCTATAAACACAAAGAACTCATCGCCAGAAATTCTACCGATAATATCAGAGTTTCTAAAGACGTTGCGCAGTATTTTCCCTACCTCTTTAAGGCACTCATCGCCAAACTCACGTCCGAACACCTCGTTGATGTTTGTAAAATTATCCAAGTTTACGACCAAGAACGCACCTGTACTGCTTCCTCGTGATGCAATTCTGAGATAACTGCTAATATACCGCTCTGTCGCTCGCTTGTTGTAAACACTTGTTAGTGCGTCGGCTTCTGATTTTACACGCAATATCTCCATTTCGAGCTTTGTTCCAATTACCTCTGTCATCTTACCAATTGTTCGGCAAGGGACGCCACTTTCATCATAGATAGTCTCACAATGATAAATATACCACACAGGTGCACCACTCGGCAGTAGCATGCAGAACTGACCATCGAGGCTCGGTGTCGAGCCATTTCCGTTTTCAATTATCTCTTTGTACCCCGGGAAGACAGCTTCTCTAATTTCTGCATCTGTAAAATTATCAATTTTCTCTGGAATATTAAACTTAGTGGCAAAGTTCTCGGAAAATCTAATTGAACCGTTTATATTATCAAAGTCAAAGTAGGCATCATTGAGCAGAGAGGCGATGTTTGAGGTGAATGTTTGGTTGCTTTCTGCTTCGGCAGCTATTTGAGTATTTAGCGTAATGTCTGTTACTGTGAGGTACAGTCGCCTTTGACCGTGCTCATTATCAGCCACTTTACCGCTTAACTGGAATGTGTGCTCCTCACCACTTTTAACTACAAATTTGTTTGTGAATGAAATGTTTGCATAAGGGTCTTCTTGTATGCATTTATCAAAATATTCTAAGAACGCTGTTTTTTTCTCAGCTGTTGTATGTCCAAGACCACTATTGCCGAATTTATCCCGAACCTCTTCTCTTGTATAGCCAATCATTTCAAAGTAATAGTCATTTGCTTCAAGTATGGTGAAATTATCATCGATATCGGTAATTAATATTCCACAAGCTACAAGAGAGTTTGCAAATTTTGTATCGTTAATGCTGCGTATTATCATTGTGTCACTGTTATCTGAGGTTGATTTCTTGAGCATATCAGAGTTGTATTTTTCCTCAAATTCACTGATAGGCATAGGTTTTGCATGAACATAACCTTGTATAGCATCGCAATTCATACTGCGAAGTAGGTCAACTTGCTCCTGCGTTTCAATACCTTCCGCAACAACATACATGCCGAGGTTGTGCGACATTTTCACTATACTGTCGATTAGCATATCGTCACGGCGCGCATTCTTTCCACCGATAAAGAAACTTCTATCCATTTTAAGGGTATCTACATGTAGGTTTTTAAGCATACCGAGTGACGAATAACCTGCACCGAAATCGTCGATGGAAATTTTAAAACCATTTTGACGCAAATCAAGGAAAAGCTGCTCTATTGTACGCTCATTTGTTATTGTTGTGGACTCTGTAAGCTCAATTTCAATACACCCATGAGGAACATTGTATTTATCGGCAATGGCAACAACACCATCTACAAAAAACGGATTTTCTAAATTTAGCCTTGAGCAGTTTACTGAAACGGTGAACGCTAAAAGTCCATCGTCTATCCACTTCCTGATGGTCATACAAACATTTTCAAGTATGTATTTATCAAGCTCAACAATAAAGCCATTACGCTCAAACAGTGGAATAAAATCATTTGGGAATATTATTTTGCCGTCTGCTTCTATCCAACGGACAAGTGCTTCAGCGCCGACAAGAGCACTTTCATTCGTACTGAATTTCGGTTGCAAGTAGACTTTAAACTCTTTGTTATCAAGGGCAGACTTCATCTTGTTTGTGATTTCGGCTTCTGTTAAAAGATTATGCTTGAATGTTTCGTCATAATCACACAGCATCTCACCCTTTGTGTTTTTCGCTCTTTGATGGGCGAGATTCACTTTTGTCATGATATCTTCAAAATCGGTTTCGCCTTTGTCGATATTATATCTACCAATTTTAAATGTTCCTGAGTAGTCGACAAGTTCTGGAACAAGTTCGTCAAAATGTACCGACACAGCTTCGAGTATAGGAGCTAAGTCGTTTAATACCTCTTCATCTGCAAACATTGCAAATTTGTCGTCGCCAATTCTTGCGCCAATAAGACTTTGGGCATTAATTCTCTCAAAAAATGATTTGAAACCCTTTAGGACACGGTCGCCCACTTCACGGCCAAACATTTCGTTTATCGCCTTAAAGTTTTCAATATCAAATATAAGAATAGTATGGCGCTTATCTTTTTGCTTTTCCAAAATCTCCGTCACGTCAATATTTAGTTTTGCCATATTAGGAAGCGCTGTCAAGGTGTCATAATAAACGGTTTTTACCATTTTCTTTTTAGCGCGCAAATTGGCAAAGGTGACATAAAAGACCATTGCGATTACTGTCCAATAAACCACACCACTTACTCTCTTAAATATATCTATTGCAGTAGTAAGCGTTGCATTTATCCCCTCAATCTCAACATTCATCGCAAGCGCCCATTCGGTATCCTGTATAGGGAAATAAACCATTACTTTAGGTGTGCCATAATAATCGTAGTAAAATCCACCGCTCGTTCCGGCAATGATTTCAGTCTGTGCATTTAATACATTGTCCATTCCCATTTCAGAAATATCACCATCAGGGATAAAAGAATTGCCTAGATGATTTTCGCTTGTGGAAAACACGAGGCTCAGTTCATGGTTTACAATAAAAACATCCCCTGTTCCTTCGGTGCTTAATTCTACCGACTTTAAAAAATCATTCAAATAAGCTTCGCTATACAAAACAGCAACCAACTCATCGCCTATTATCACAGGGACAGCAAAGTCAAAAGCCATCTCATCTGCCTCAAAAGATACTTGAGGCTCAGTTACGACAAATTCATTGTTTAGTGCATGGATGTAAGCCTCGTTGTCAGAGAAATCATAATAATCACCATCCAGAGAATACCCAGCCCCTTCGGGGTCAATATAGTATAGCGTATCTAACTTCTCTGATTGTGACTGACTTTTAAGGAATGATCCAATCTCATCAAATGCAATATTATTTTTTTCAACATATTCCGCAAGTAGCGATAAATCCGCTTCGCTCTCTTCCAATATTTCTTCAAGCAAAAGCTCCAACTGCACTCCGATTTGGTTCATCTCACTAAGAGTTGCCGATATAACAGCTTTATCCATATTAGATTTTGCTAAATTCGTTATCATTCCTATAAATACAATAGATAAGAAAACCACTACGGAAACAATATTTATCGAACCGAGTTTTTTGAAAAACATATGTATCCTCCGACCAAATTCACATCTAAAAATTTAACGCATACCCAGAAATAATTAGATTGGTGCTATAAAAAAGCTTTGTGCAATTAAATTTTAATATCAAAATTGTTAAAACCTGTGAAACACCAAGATATCAACAAATATATAAGTTTATAAAATGAGCAAACCCATAAGCTTGCTCACCCACAAAAAATTCA
>CAYJJJ010000067.1:0-10685 GCA_964370465.1 uncultured Oscillospiraceae bacterium | reverse complement strand
CTCTCGCCTGTGTTTCGTTTATTACAGTGCCAGCGCCGACGAGTATTTCAGGGAACTTCTCGATAGCGAGTGCAATAGCATCTTTAGCACACTCTGTTCTAAAGGTGATTTCGGCTATTGGCAAATCGCCATCTTTTAGCGCCTCTAGTTTTGGTACAGTTTCTTCTATTTTGTTTATAACCACAACGGGGACTACTTTGTATTTTGAAACTCTAATCATCTTAAATCTCCTCTTTGCACGGAACTTTCACGACTAATTTGCGAAGTTTTGACGGCGCATCTTTGCAACAACCTGGTTTGTGGCCATCGTGCGGGAAAACCACACAAAACATCTCAGGTTTAATCAAAACCGCCTGTCCATCTCCATTTAAAAACTGAATATCTTTCAGGGCGTTATATTCATCCGCCGCTGTAAGCTTTGCTATATCTTCATATTCCAAAACCTCTTCGCCCGAAAGCACGATATGCACATCGAGGTAGTTTTTATGTAGCTCAATTAGTTTTTCAGATGCCGGCTTTGTTTCAAGCTCTTGAACTAGCACAAAGCACCCTGTATCTCCCATTTCGTAGCGACCAACTTCGCTATCTTTATGCTCCATGCCAAATCGAACAGCCTCCACTAAGTTCGGCAGTGTGTTTTTATAGGTATCAAGGCGGGTTAAATAATCTAAAATCATAAGTAATTTCCTTTCAAATATTTGTATTTTATAGCAAACTATCGGCAGAATTAAACAAAGCTTCAGCATACCACCGATTGTATGATATGTTACCATTTTAACATAAGTATAATAGTTTTGTCTATATTCTAAATCACTTACTTTGAATCAATAAACCTTTTCATATTTTCTTTTGCAAAAAATAAAGCAACTTGTGGCGAAATATTTGAGTTCAACTAAAACAGATAACTTTTAGATTTTCATTTTCTTAAAATAATAAAGAAAAACTTCGCTATATAAATAGGTATTATGACTGATAATAGCGTTTACTCAATAGCTTTACCATTTAATCGCTATTGAAATCTATTTGTTTTAATTCTATCAGAATTGAGGGCTTTATTACAAGCCCTCAATTTCAATACTATATTTATCTTTTATTTCATCTGACAAGCTTCGATATGATCCATATCGTCAAAGGTAAGGTTTTCTCCGCCCATGGCCCAGATAAATGTGTAGCTTGATGTTCCCACTCCACTGTGTATGCTCCAAGATGGACTTATAACAGCCTCTTCATTTTGCATAACTATATGTCGTGTTTCTTCTGGCTCTCCCATAAGATGGAAAACCACATTGTTTTCAGGAACATCAATATATGTGTAAATCTCCATTCTTCTCTCGTGGGTGTGAGCTGGCATAGTGTTCCACACACTACCATTGTCGAGATTTGTAAGCCCCATAGATAGCTGACAGGTTTTCAAAACATCAGGATGGATAAACTGGTTAATTACCCTTTTGTTCGCAGTTTCTACCGCTCCGAGCGGTTTTTTTGCGGCGTCCTCAATTTTTATTAGGCGTGTTTCATAGCTACAATGAGCAGGTGCGCTGACCATATAAAATTTTGCAGGATTTGAAGCGTCAGCACTCTCGAAAAACACCTCTTTTGTGCCTCTTGTGATGTATATGCAATCTTTGTTTTCCAAATCATATCGAACACCATCAGCAGTTACACTTCCACCGCAACCGATATTGAAAATTCCAACTTCACGACGCTCTAAGAAATACTGTGTGCCGAAATTTGCCCAGATATCAATCCCTTTATCGATAGATACACTTTCATTTACCGGCATACATCCAAGTGTTACCATACGGTCCACATGAGAATAGACAGCAACTACTGTATCAGGCTGATATAGCTTTTGAATTAGAAACTCATCTCGAGTTTGTTTTGTTGTATAAGTTTTGAAATCTTTTTGATTACAAGAATAGCGGATGTCCATTTATTAATCTCCATTCTGTGCATAGCACAAATAGTTTTGAATAAGCTTCGTACAGAATGGAGATTAATCGGCATCTGCCGGCTGTGACGGCAGGCCATAAGATAATTGTTAGCGTGATTCTTCGCGCTAACTCTCCATTCTGTGCATAGCACAAATAGTTTTGAATAAGCTCCGTACAGAATGGAGATTAATCGGCATCTGCCGTCTGTGACGGCAGGCCATAAGATAATTGTTAGCGTGATTCTTCACGCTAACTCTCCATTCTGTGCATAGCACAAATAGTTTTGAATAAGCTCCATCAAAGTTAAGGTTGTTTTCCGATATAGGCCAAAATTCCTCCGTCTACATATAGAATATGACCGTTCACAAAGTCCGAAGCTTTGCTTGCGAGGAAAACAGCAGGTCCTGTTAAATCTTCGGGGTTACCCCAACGATTAGCAGGGGTTTTAGCAAGTATGAAACTATCAAATGGGTGAGGAGTTCCATCCTCTTGTGGCTCACGCAGTGGCGCTGTTTGAGGTGTTGCGATGTAGCCAGGTCCGAGGCCATTGCATTGGATATTATGGCTGCCGTATTCAGATGCAATATTGCGAGTTAACATTTTAAGCCCACCTTTAGCGGCAGCATAGGCTGATACTGTTTCCCGCCCGAGCTCGCTCATCATCGAGCATATATTAATAATCTTACCAGCTCCCTTTTCAATCATTGCGGGAATAACTGCTTTTGCAACGATAAATGGCGCATTTAGATCAACGTCGATAACCTTGCGGAAATCCTCAGCCGACATATCACACATCGGAACTCGCTTAATAATTCCAGCGTTGTTTACCAGAATATCAACCGCTCCAACTTCTGTAGCTATTCTCTTCACCATCTCATTAACACCTGTTTCGTCGGTAACATCGCATACATACCCATATGCAGTGATACCACAAGCTTCATATGCTTCAATGCCTTTGTCTACAAGTTCTTGATTTATATCGTTAAATGTTATAATTGCTCCAGCCTCTGCAAGTCCTTTTGCAATAGCAAAACCTATGCCATAGCTTGCACCTGTTACAAGAGCTATTTTTCCTTTAAGAGAAAAATCCATAGTCATATATTAACACTCCTTTACTGTTCTATCGAATAGTTAGTCCACCGTTTACATCAATTGCTTCTCCGTTTATAAAATCGTTATCGACAAGCAGTTTTATTGCTGTTGCGATGTTTAGCGGAACACCGTTTCGCTGTAGCGGATTGCTTGCTGCCCAGTTTTTCATCTGCTCGGGAGTGCTCACCTTCTCATGGAAAGGAGTATCTATAACTCCCGGCACAACGCTGTTTGCACGAATTTGTGGGGCAAGCTCTTTGCAGAGTCCACGCGTGAAAACATCCACTGCACCTTTAGCGGCGGCATATATTGTAGCGCCAGGTCCTCCGTGGCGAACAACAACACTCGAAACATTGACGATATTCGGGTCATTTTCACTTGCTCTCAGTAGCGGAATACAAAGTGATGTTATCTTCATAAGGCTAAATGTGTTTAGAGCAAATATCTCCTCCATCAAATCCCACTCAAGTGCATCTGTCGCTTGGCGACGAACAAGTCCACCCGCATTGTTGACAAGGACATCCAGTTTATCGGTATGTTTTTTTAGCTCTTCGATAAGCGCTATACAAGCCAGTTCGCTTGTTATGTCACCCTGTAAAATCGTAGCAGTTCCACCGAGTGACTCGACCTCTGCCTGCACTTTTAGCACAGCATCTTTTGATTGATTGTAATGCAAGTAGATATGATTGCCTTTTGCGAGCAGACGAGCAGTAGACGCTCCAATTCCAGTGCCCGCTCCGGTTATTAGTATTTGTTTTTTCATTTTATTCTCCATAAGTAATTAGTTAATTTCACTTTTTGGTATCGGCGCTTTTTTAAGCGCAATTTTCAAGTTATCCCAAACATCTCTTGCGGTAAACAAACATAGGAATGCCGCCGATATCGGCATGCAGAGATATCCAAATCCTTTTGGTATACCAAGAACTGGCATAGTTTGCGTTGCACCTTGCACAAGCACTGTGCTATAAATGAGAAATAGGACAAAAAACGAAAGGGCTATTAAACTTGTCACAACTTCTAAAAAATAGAAGTACGGCTTATCACCAAATTTTGTCTTTAATAAATCCACCTTGAAATGTTCTTTATCGCAACAGAGAACAACAGCACTGAACATAACCATATAGGCAAACAGTATTTCAACTACTTCGGCGTACCAGCTCATTTTAAAGTTTATCGGTATGTAATCCGCTAGGACACGCAAAACAACGTTTGCAAATAGAACTACAAACAGTCCGATTAAGCATCCGACAGAGATTACAGTGAAAATTTTTATAAGTATATTTTTAGCTTTTTTCATATTATTACCTCTTTTATGCGAATAAGGTCGGCAGGAATGTTGTTAGTGGCGGCCAGTAAGCTACAAGTAGAAGTACGAGGAATATACCTATAAGATAAGGAATGACCTCTTTTGCAAGGTCGAGAACTTTTACCTCACAGATGCTTGCAACAGCATATAAACTCATACCGACAGGAGGTGTTAGCAGACCTATCATGCTCGCAAGTATCATAATAACGCCAAACTGTACGTGATCCATACCTATTGAGTTTATAATAGGTAGGAAGATAGGGGTGGCGATAAGTATAACCGCTGTTCCCTCGATAAAACATCCCAAAATCAGTAGTACTACGATAATAATGAATATCAGTATAGCTGGGTTCGTTGTAAAAGTTGTAAGCCCTTCGATAATCATATTGGGAATTCTCTGATGAGTTAGGAAATAGGCGAGGAAGTTTGCGATGGCGATAATAAACAAAGTTTTACAGCTCTGAAGCATCGACTGTTTTAAAACTCGAACGATATCCTTGCCACTAAGTTCTTTGTTTATAAAAACGCCTAAGATGAGTGCATAAGCACAAGCGACGACAGCAGCTTCAGTTGCAGTAAAAAATCCGCCCCATATACCACCGATTATTATAACAACTGTCATAAGCGACGGAATAGATTGCGCAAAATATTTGAGGCGCATACCCCAAGGCATCTTTTTTTCAACGGGGTATCCACGGCGTTTGCTTGTGAAATAAACGCTAATTCCCATAGCGATAGCCATTAGAAACCCCGGTATAAATCCTGCCATGAAAAGCTGTCCCACTGACGCTCCAACGATTGAAGCGTATACAACAAAAGGTATACTCGGTGGGACAACAGGACCGATAGTTGATGAAGCGGCAGTTATTGCGGCCGAAAATTTCTTGTCAAACCCAGCGTCACCCATGGCTTTCATCTCGATAGCACCAAGTCCCGCTGCATCAGCAACGGCGGCACCACTCATTCCCGAGAAGATAAGACTTGATACAATATTTACCTGCCCAAGCCCACCTGGCCAGTGGCCGCAACAAGCTTTTGCAAAATTGAAAATACGGTCAGTTATGCCACCTGTGTTCATAAGGTTGCCTGCAAGTATAAAGAATGGTATCGCAAGCATAGTAATGCTTGTAGCTCCAACGTAAATTCGCTGTGGCATTACAGCCAAAAACTCCCCCTGCCCTAAAGCGGCAAAGATTGTTGCAGAGGTTATGCCCATACTTGCGGCAACAGGAACACCAATCAGCATTAGACCAATAAGCAAAACAGATACTATTAATGCTAACATACGAAAATCCTCCTGTGTTTTTGTTTTTTTAAAGGCGACTGTTTCTCTGAAACTGTCGCCTTTAAAGTTGTGATTTTTGGTTAATTTATAAAGTTATCTGCTCTCTTCGACCATTGCAAGGAATGTATCGATATATTCTTGACTTCCTGCGTACTCCGCTATTGCATCGTAAGATGGTTGCATTAAAGCCGCAAACTCTGCTGTATCTGGATAGGTAACCTGCATACCTTCAGCCTCGAGAAGAGCGATGTATTCTTCCTCGCCATTCTGAGTTAGGTCACGCATTGTTGCTGCTGCATTCTCACTTGCTGTCATTATTATCTCTTGGTACTCAGGTGTTAGAGTATCCCAAACTTTTTGTGAAACAACAAGGTTCATTGAGTTGTAAACGTGGTTTGTTATAGCAAGGTGGCTTTGTGCTTCATATAATTTGTTGAAGTAGATAACGCTTAGAGGATTTTCCTGTCCATCAACTGTTCCTTGTTTTAGTGATAGATATAGCTCGTTGAAAGCTATCGGCTGAACGTTTGCACCAAGAGCTTCCATACATGACTGCAACTGAATTTCTCCAGGAGTACGTATTTTAAGACCCTCAACATCTGCAGGTGAATTTATTGCAGTAACTGAGTTTGTAAGGTTGCGGAATCCATAGTCCCAGCTTCCAACATATACAAGTCCTTGGTCGAGAAGGTCGTTTTCGATCCAGTCTTTAAATGGACCATCAAGCACTGTGTATGCATGCTCATAGCTGTCAAAAACGAAAGGAAGCATAACTGTTGCGAATTTCTTTGAGTATTTATCCAAAGAACCCTGTGTTCCAAGTGTCATATCGACAACACCTTGAATATTCTGCTCAAGCATTTCATCTGGTGCACCAAGCTCGTTGTTTGGATAAACTTCTATTGTGATAGCGCCGTTTGTTTTCTCTGCTACTTCATCTGCAAACTGCTGAGCAGCTATACCGCCTGGATGGTCGACTGCTGCATAGTGCGCAAGTTTCATAGTGATAGGCTCCATAGCCTGACTACTGCTTGAATCACTTGGTGAAGAATCTGAACCTGAGTCACCGCTCGAATCTGTTCCACAAGCGATTAGTGATAAAGATAGTACTGTTATTAATGCTAAAGCTATGATTTTTTTCATAATAATTCCTCCTGATTTTTTTATAAATTTATTTGCCAAGTTTTTCTAAAAGGCCTTTGAACCAAGGTAGAACATCGGTGTCAATTTTATTTTTAGGATATTCTCCATTCTCATCTGGCATAGTTTCGTATTTTACCATACGACCAACATGTCCGCCCTCGTCTGTTCTTGGTGGTGAGAAGATATCTATCCCTTTGAATCCTGTTGTGGTTTTTCCACCGTGCATAACGCCGCCCGGATGAACGCAAATATCGCCAGCTTTCATATGAATTTCTTGTCCGTCAATAATGTGGTCCTCAGTTCCCTCGAGCATAATAAGTATCTGCTCTGCATCGTGTTTGTGATATGGGAAAGTTGCTCCTGGTGGGTTTTGTATAAAGCTTATCTGGATATTATCACCAAGTATAAACTGTGTGACAATTCCCTCTTCCTCTACAAGTGGGGTGAATGGTAGTTCGTTGATGTTGTATACATACTTTCTTTTGTCTGACATAAATTTTCCTCCATTAAATAAAATATTAAAATCACTTTTTCTTTCAGATTGATTGCATCTAAGCATTCTTTCATTTAAATGTCTTCTCTGAAATTTCATATTCAAAGCATACCACAACGATAACTTGTATACAAGATGTATTTTTGCACAAATAATATATAAGCTAATTATACAATTTTACCTATTGTCTTTGTGAATTATTTTGATATATTTAATATAAACACTAATAAATGTCAGAAATTATTGCATATTCCTTAAATACACTTGTATACAAATAATCCGTCGGATATTGTCATATTAATACAATAAAGTTAGACAAAGACCTTAACAAGCTAATTTGACGTTTGCACTTGTATACAATAAATTTGTGTGATATATTAGTATAAAGGAGCTAATTATGAGTATACCAAGACAAATTCTATTACTGCTTTCAATCTGCCTTGTTGCGATTTTGATCGCAGACATTTTACCGGTACCAATCCCAAGTAGCGTTATCGCTATGTTGCTTGTTCTATCACTACTATTACTTCGCGCGATAAAACCTACCCACTTGAGCGACATAACATCAGCAATGCAAAAATATATGGCATTTTTCTTTCTACCAACTTGTATTTCAATTTTAAGCGAGGTCGATATAATTAAGGAGAGTGGGCTTGAAATTTTATTGCTATGCTTTATCGGAACAGTTGCCACTTTTGCAGTAACCGCTTTTGTAACAACGGGATTAATCCGATTATTAAATAAGAAAGGCAGTGAGTAATATGGAACAACTTTTACAAACACCTTTACTTGGCATCAGCTTAACTCTAATCGCATATGAACTCGCGCTTTTAGTGCAAAAAAAATGCAAGGGAAGCCCCCTCGCAAATCCCCTGTTAATAGGGCTTATTATAATAATATTTACACTGTTTGTTTTTAAAATCCCAATAGAATCATACAATTTAGGCGGAGATATTATAAACCAAGCACTTGTACCGTTAACTGCAATTTTAGGACTAAATATTTACAGGCAAAGAGATATTTTAAAAGAACAGTTTGTGCCCGTTGTATTTGGGTGTTTTGCAGGCTGTGTATTCAACGCACTATTTATATACCTCGGGTGCAAATTGTTAAATTTCGATTCAGTCCTCACCAGCAGTTTAATCCCCCGAAGCGTCACAACACCTATAGCACTGTCCCTCTCAGAGCAACTCGGCGGAATTCCATCGATAACTATGGCGGCAGTGCTCGTCACAGGGGTTACAGGTGCCGCACTATCCCCACTCTTAGTTAAAATCTTTAAAATAAAGTCCCCCGTTGCGGCAGGTGTCGCTATCGGGACATCAAGCCACGCACTCGGAACCACTACCGCTATAAAGCTCGGAGATGTGCAGGCAGCTATGAGCGGTATATCAATTGGCGTTGCTGGTATTTTAACCGTTGTAATTAGCCAGTTTTTATAACTTATTTATTAAATCAAAATACAAAGGAAGGATATTTTTATGATAGATACCATTCAGTCAGTAAAACCCAAACGAATGCTGGCTACCGGTGAAATATACGAAATACTGCGCAAGGAGATTTTAGAGTTAAAACTCGCACCGGGGCAAGCGCTCAGCGAAATTCAAATGTCGGGCCGTTTCAACATATCTCGCACACCTATAAGAAGCGTATTTGCTTATTTGGAGAGAGATGGGCTCGTTGAAATTCGTCCACAAAAGGGAACATATGTTAGTTTAATCGACCTCGACATAGCAGAGCAAACCATTTTTATCAGAATTCAACTTGAGCTTGCGGCGATGAGACATCTCGCACGACACCCGAATTTGAGTCTGTTTAATCAGCTGGAGAAAAACTTAGAACAGCAAAAACAGCAAATTATTGAAGGGGTTATCGATACTGATTTTTTACGCGCAGATTCTCAGTTTCACGAACTGTGCATAGCTTCTATCGGAAAGCGAAAAGCTTGGCAGATGATTCAAAATATGGAAGTGCACTACAAACGGTATCGACTAATCGACTATCATCATGAAGATGTTTATAAAACGCTACATCAAGAGCATTCGGCTCTATATCATCTAATGAAAGAGGGGAATGTTGAGCAGATAAATAGCACATTAACAAGCCACCTCTATGGCGGTATTTTGCGCTTCGACACTGCACTTTTCGACGAGCACGGCCATCTTTTCACTGAGAGCGAGCGCACTATAAAAGAGCTTGTACGGGACGTTAAGCTGACCATTAATGAGAGCTATTCAGGCTAAACTACATAGGTAAAGGAGAGGATTACTATTAACAAAGTTAATATAGCGGACGGAATTTATGTTGCAAGCATTACCGCTTTTGATGATAAAGGCGATATAAACCCTGAAATGACCAAAAAGGTAATTGAGAGAAACTTAAACGAAGGTGCCGCTGGATTATTTGTCGGCGGAAGTAGCGCTGAATGTTTTTTGCTAAGCCATGAAGAGCGTTTACAGTGCTTTTCTATTGGTGCACAGTTTGCAGAAAAAACCTCACTTATAGCACATGTAGGCGCAATCTCCACCGATGAAGCAATTGATTTTGCAAAAGCTGCAAAAGCTATGGGGTATCACGCCATAGCCGCAACACCCCCATTCTATTATAGTTTTTCAAGTTCTGCGGTAGCACAGTATTATTACGATATAAGCAAAGCCGCAGATATGCCGGTTATGATTTATAATTTTCCAGGCAACACAAGCCGACCTTTTGCCTTATCTGATACCCATACACGCAACCTGTTTTTAAGCGATGCAATTTTTGGCGTCAAGCATACAAATCTTGATTTATTTCAACTCGAGCGAATCCAGGCGCTAAACCCAAACCTTCAGCTGTTTAATGGCTTTGATGAAACGATGCTCTGCGGATATCCTTTAAATTTAAAAGGCTCAATCGGAAGTACATTTAATTTTATGTTGCCGCATTATTTAGAGATTTCAAGACTGCTAAACTCAGGTCTTTTTGTTGAGGCACGAGATATGCAAAGGCGAGCAAATAACATTATGGAAGCTATCTGTTCTGTAGGTTTAATATCCGCTATTAAATATATTTTAAATAAACAGGGTTACAACGTCGGACACCCTCGCCGCCCTTTTACAAAATTAACAGAAGAGCAGTCTTTATTTATTGATAAAATACTGGAAGATAATCTTTTTTGTTAGTTAAATTAAGTAAAATAGCATTCATATAATAAGTTATTAAGAGCGAGGCGAAGAGATACTAAATTTTCAGTGTATCAGTGTAAACTCTGCCGAAGCGCAGACTTATCATATATCAATCTCTCAAACATCCCAAAGGAATTACAAACACTCCATCATTTCTTTGATAGGCTAACTCTCCACCCGTTAGAATCATCAGAAAAGATGGTTCTTTCATTTTGTCGGTGTTAATCTTATCTTTCAATTTGAGTAAATGTTCCGCCGCTTCATCAAT
>CAYJJJ010000066.1:0-10803 GCA_964370465.1 uncultured Oscillospiraceae bacterium | reverse complement strand
ACGATAATAACATCTGCGTTTTTAATGGTCGAGAGTCTGTGAGCTATAATAAAGCTCGTCTTTTTCGTTGCGAGTTTATCCATAGCGGCGGTTATCAGCATCTCAGTTCTTGTATCGACCGAGCTTGTAGCCTCATCGAGTATTAGAAGGTCTGAGTCTTTAACCATAGCTCTCGCAATTGCAAGAAGCTGTTTTTCACCAGCTGATAGAGCAGCGTCACTCATAACGGTATCGTAACCGCCCGGCATTGTTCTGATTGTGTGGTGAATTCCGACCGCCTTGCAAGCATCTTTAACCTGCTCTAGAGTGATATCCTCCCTGTTGAAGACGATATTATCGAAAATCGTCCCCTCAAAAATCCAGCTGTCTTGGAGCACCATAGAAAATCTATCACGCAGACTCTCACGGGTAACCTCGTGAATATTCACCCCATCGAGTGTTATCTCGCCGCTGTTTAGCTCATAGAATCTCATTAGCAGATTTACAAGTGTCGTCTTGCCGGCACCGGTAGGACCGACGATAGCGACCTTCTGCCCCGCAGTTATCTCTGCGGAGAAGTCTTTTATAATAATTTTATCGGGGTTGTAGCCAAATGAAACGTTTTTGAATGAAACATCACCGCGAACATCATCAGCAAGTTCCTTTTTGCCTGTTTCGTCTGCGAGTTCGGGGCGCTCAAGAAGGTCAAATACCCTCTCAGAAGCTGCCGCTGCCGACTGCATACTCGTTGAAATCTGCGCAAGTTGCGAGAGTGGTTGTGTAAACATTCGAATATAAATCATAAACGAAACGATAACGCCGAATGTGATGTATCCCTCAACTGCAAGCACAGCACCGACAATTGATACCACAACATACGATAGGTTGCCGACAAAGCTCATTATCGGCATCATAAGACCCGAGATATATTGCGATTTCCAGCCAGCCTCAAAAAGCCTTTTGTTGTTTGCGGTGAATTTCTCCCTTAATAGTCCCTCTGCGTTATAAGCTTTTATAACGGTGTGACCTGTATACGCTTCTTCGATATGACCGTTTAGCGAAGAGAGCTCCTCTTGGTTTGCTCTAAAGAATTTCTGTGAATTCGCTATTATAACAATCATCAGCGAAAAGCCGACAATAGTCGCTAAAAATCCTGCAATCGCCATAACCCAGTTTGTAGCAAGCATTAGTATAAATGCACCGACAAAGGTGAAAACTCCGCTTATAAGCGAGGATAAACTCTGGTTTAGGCTTGTGCCGATTGTATCGATATCGTTTGTGACGATAGATAGCGTTTCACCATAGGGTTTTGTATCGAAATATGAGAGTGGCATTTTGTTTAGCTTTGCAATAACTTTGCTTCGCATCCGTTTTGTTATTCTTTGTGTGGTTATCGCCATAATAGTTGACTGGGTGTATCCCAAAATTAGGCTTAGAATATAGATAATAACAAGGAATATAGCGATATCAAGCACCGCCACCATATCGATACTGCCGGTAAGTCCTACCGAGATTAAATCGACTATTTCAGATAATCGCCCAGGACCTATTAGGGTGAATGTTGCTGAAACTATTGCGAGGATTATCGCAATAACAAAGAATATTCTGTATTTTTCAGAGAAAGAGAAAAGCTTTTTTAGGCTGCCTTTAAAGTTTTTAGGCTTCTCCGCAAGCCCCATACCGCCACGAGGGCCGCCGCCCATTCCCATTCCGCCTTTTGGAGGTCGTGTGTTTTTCATTGTTTCGTTACTCATAGTCCGAGTTCCTCCTTTGAAAGCTGGCTCTGCGCAATCTCGATATAAACAGGACAGCTTTTTAAAAGCTCAGTGTGGCTTGCAAGTCCTGCTATTTTACCGTCGTCGAGAACGATAATTTTATCTGCATCTTTTATCGTGCTTATCCTCTGAGCAACAATTATCTTAGTAGCGCCTTTTGTTGTTTCTTCGAGCTCGCGTCGAAGGGTTTTGTCTGTTTTATAGTCGAGAGCTGAGAAGCAGTCGTCGAAAATATATATTTCAGGTTGCTTATAAATAGCCCTTGCTATTGAAACCCTCTGGCGCTGACCGCCTGAGAGGTTTGTACCACCCTGTGCAACAGCGCCTGAAAGTCCGACGTTATCGACGAAATCAGAAGCCTGTGCAATTTTAAGAGCCTGTTTTGCCTCGCTCTCCGATAAATCGGAAACGCCGAGTGCAGTATTTGAGCCGATAGAGCCGAAGAAAAGCATAGCTTTTTGGGTTACAAGGCCGAGCTTATCTCGAAGTGTTGATTGCTTATAATCACGGATATTGACGCCATCTATAACTATATCTCCGCTTGTTGCGTCGTAGAATCGGGGGATAAGGTTTATAAGGGTTGATTTTCCGCTACCTGTAGAGCCGATAATAGCTACCGTTTCCCCTTTCTTAACATCAAAGGTGAGCCCCTCTAAAACCGCCTCTTCAGCGCCTGGGTAGCTAAAAGAAACGTTTTTAAATGAAATTGCAGTGTCGGTATTAGTTGATGTGAAGTTGTCTTTACCATCAACTATCTCGTTTTCGCTTGAAAGCACTTCCGATATTCTGTTTACCGAAACGACAGCACGGGGAAGCATAATCAGCGTAAAAGTCAGCATCATAAACGCCATAATTATCTGCATTGCATAGGAGGTGAAGACGACCATATCGGAGAAAATCGTCAGTTTATCCATGCCGACAGCGTCGTTTATTAGGATAACCCCTATCCAATAGATAACGATAGTCAGCGTTGACATCATAAAGGTGAGATACGGGAAGATAAAAGCTGTTGTGCGGTTTACAAAGGTGTTTGTATAGGCAACGTCCGTATTTGCACCCTCAAATTTCTCGGTGTAGTAGCCCTGTGCGTTATAAGCGGCAATTACACGGACACCTGTGAGCTGTTCACGGGTTACAAGATTTAGCTTATCTGTGAGTTTTTGAAGAAGCTTTGATTTTGGAATAGAAAGCGAAAGTACCACCGACATAACAATTAGAAGTGATACCACCGCAACAATCGTTGCAATAGTGAAGCCCATGTTTTTACCGCTGATTTTGGTTATAGCGAGGATAGCGATAAGAGGCGCTCTAATTGCCGCATTGTAGGTAATCGCGACAAACATCTGGATTTGGGTTATATCGTTTGTCGAGCGGGTTATTAGCGATGAAGTTTTAAACTTATTCATCTCGCCCATCGAAAACGACATCGTTTTGTTATAGACCATCTCACGAAGTCGCATCGAAACTGTTGCGGCAAGCTGTGCGGCAAAGTATGCAACGACAAGGGTGAGTCCGAGTGATAATAGCGAGAAGAGAAGCATTAGTCCACCATTTAGCAGAATATCGCTCATTTCACTGCCAGGTGTTTGGACAAGCTGGGTTACCTCTGCCATGTAATCAGGGATTAACAGGTCGAGATTAACCTGTGTGACTATGGCGAAAAGTGAAATTACTATAAATGCATACTCTCGTGCTTTTAGGGTTTTGATTATGTTTTTCAAAAATTGCCTCCTTATTTAATAGTTAACTATTAATGTTGTGTTTAAAATAATCTATAAACTAATATAGGATTAGGATATACTACCGCTAATTTTATTGAGGAGCTCTATAAAAAGAGTTTTTTCAACATCGGTCAGCGGTTTCATAATATTTTCTTCTGCTCTCTTCATTGTAAGCTTAATATCTTCAATTACAGAAAGCCCTTTATCGGTAAGCTGTATAAGTTTTATCCGCTTGTCTGTCTTATCGTAAAATGTTACGACAAACCCTTTGTTTTCGAGCCTTGAAACCATCGTGGCAACTGTTGATTGAGCAGATTTTGCTGTCTTTTCAATCTCCTTATAACTCGCTGTGTGTTCTGGGCATCTTATCAAAGATAGAAGCATACCACTTTGCGGAAATGTTAAATCCTGGTCTTTAAGGTATGTGTTTCCTTCTTTTTCAATAGCATCTTTAATTGAGCGCAAAAAACGAAAAAGCGCAAATTCATTATCCATATGTTTCTCCTCCAATATGAGTATTATATGCTGTTTCTCCCAAAAGTCAATAGTTAGCGATTGAATTTCACAATAAAAACACAATTTAGAAAAGAGAGGGTAGAAAATTGTCAGGGATGGTTCCCCCAAAGCTGCGCCCCCGAAGCGGACGGCAAATTGTCAGGGTGTTTATCCCGAAGCTGTGCCCCCGAAGCAAACGCACTTCGTGCGTTTGGTCGAATGAAATTCGACCTTGGCGAAAACGGAGTTTTCGCCGCTTCGGGTGAGCGAATGAGCGCTGCCTGCGGCAGATGAAGCGAATGTAGCGAAGCGCAGTCACACAGAGCAATTCGAAGCGATAGCAAGAAGTGCGACAATTCGACAAGAGATGAGAAAAAGAGCACCACCAGTGGTGGCGCTCATTTTCTTAGGTGCTTCGCCTTTTTCCCGCTCGCTCACAAGTTCACTCACTTGTATTTGTAGCGACGGGATACTGACGCTCGTAGTCGAAAAGTAGATGAAAATAGAAACAGTCTATTGAATGAAAAAAATTTATAGTTTTAATAGTATCTTTATCGGTATGCGCCATATTTCATGCCTCTGTTTTTATTATCTTTCTAACTATTCAAAAATCTATTGAAGTTTTATCTCTCTACCATTAAAGTAAAACCCTTAAACGCCTAAACTGCTATTTTTTAGACTTCGCGTCTCTTTTCTCACGTCCGATTTTGCGCAGATTTTTCATTCCGCCAAACCGCTCCCACTTCTTTTCCTCTATTTGCTTGCTCGAAAGACCATCGTAAGAGACTTCCTGTAAAAGCTTTTGGTAGTTGTCCCACCGACGTTTATCAAGGCTACCGTCTTCGATAGCCAAAAGGATAGCACAGCCTTTTTCGCTCGTATGTGAGCAATCTCGAAACTTGCAGTCTTCGGCTAAAGCCTTAATATCATCGAAAGTTTTAGATAAATCAATGCTCTCAGCTCCGAGTTCACGCATTCCGGGAGTGTCGATAAGGATATCGCCATTTTTAGAGAGAAGCATCTCTCTGCCGGTGGTCGTGTGTCTGCCTTTTCCACCTTTCCCGATATCTGCGGTTGAAAGTTTATCGTCATCATCCAAAATCCTATTGATAAGAGTTGACTTTCCAACACCAGACGAGCCGATAAACGCAATCGTCTTTCCCGATTTCAAATATTTTGACAGCTTCTGCTCTATATCGTCATCGAATTTCGAGAGTGCCACTATATCTGCAAAAGACGAAACGCCCTCGACCTCATAGATTATCTTCTGTAGATCCTTACATAAGTCAGCTTTAGTGAGCACAACAACAGGTGTAGCTCCACTATCCCAAGCGATACTCAGATATCGCTCTAATCTGCTTAGATTGTAGTTTTCGTTGAGCGACATACATATAAAAACAACATCTATATTCGAGGCAATCGGCTGTGCTTGACCTTTAGTTCCGACAGCGGTCCTTACAAAGATGCTTTTTCTCTCTAAAATATGATGAATTATAGCATTGCTGTTACCCTCACCGACAGAAACCATAACAAAATCACCGACAGTCGGAAAGGCGGCAAGTTTAGCTGTTTCATACCGAAACTTGCCTGAAATTTCAGCACTTCGCTCCCCCTCTGCGGTAACTACTTTGTAGAGGTCTTTGTGTTGTGCTAAAACCCGTGCGACTTCAAGGTTTTGATAATCTAAAGCAAGGCTTTTATAATAGTCGTTTAATCCGTATTTTTCAAGTAAATTCATAAATCTCCTCCAGAAATTCATAGTAACACATCAAAATCTTAAAATCAATACTTGAAAGCAGTGAAGGAGTTGTGAGGGTTAGAGCGGTGTGTTGCATAGTTATTCCCCACAAAAAAAGATGTGGGGTTAACCCACATCTTGAAAAGTTTTCGCCTATTTAAACATAGTAACGACCTTTGCAAGCAGTTTTGCGCTCTGCTCAACGTCGCTCTTGCTCACCATTTCGACAGGTGAGTGCATATATCTTGTAGGAATCGAGATAGCGCCGACAGGTGTGCCGCCACGTGAACGCTGCATAGCCGAGGTATCTGTGCCGCCACCGACTAAAATCTCGTTTTGAAGATTCATCTGAAGCTCTTTGCCCGCTTTGTCTATAAGAGCGACTACTCCCTCGTTGCAGATAACAGAGCTATCCATTATCTTGTTGCAAGGGCCTTCTCCGAGTTTAACTTCCATTTTGTGCCTTGATTTTGGGGTATCTCCTGTGAATGTAACATCAAGTGCAACGCCGAAATCTGGCGCTATATGGTAGCTTGCAACGGTAGCGCCACGAATTCCAACCTCTTCTTGAGTTGAGAAGACATAGTAGATATCGTTGTCAGTTGGAAGGGCGTTTTTAATCGCAAGTATCTGAATAACGCAAGCAATTCTATCGTCCATATAAGGGCCGAAAACTATATCGCCGTTCTGGTAGTAAGGATTTGCATAGACTGCAAAATCGCCTATCGAAATCTGCTTTAGCGCATCAGCTTTATCTTTAGCGCCGATATCGATATAGAAATCATTGATAGTCATATCTTTTGGTGTTTTTGTGTCCTCACAGGAAACAACACCGTGTACGCCATTTTTGAAAACAACAGGAATATTAACGATATAGTGCGGAGGAAGTCCACCAACTGATGCAAAGCGGATAAAGCCGTTCTCATCAACATATCTTGCGGCAAAGCCAATTGAGTCCATATGAGCTGAGGTCATAATTTTTTTGCCGCTTCCCTTTTTGTGGGCGATTAGGTTTCCGAGATTGTCGTAGTATGTTTCATCGACATAGTCTTTTATCTCATTTTCTATAATTTTTGCAACTGTTTTCTCTCTGCCGGCAGGGCCATAGCCACCGCAGATTTTTTCTATAAGTTCAAATAACATTATAATTTCCCCTCCCGAAGTAATGCAATAAGCAGTTTTTTCATAGCTTTCATATCGTCTGTATTCGCAACCGACACAGGTGAATGAAGATACCTTGTTGCGAGTGACAGCGCAAGTGTGCGAACACCAGCACGGCTTTTGTGGATAGAGCCTGAGTCGTTAGCGCCTGTAACTTGAGTTTTATGTTGCCATTTTATCTTGTTTTTATCAGCAACACGAATACACTCACTGAAAAGATCCTCATCGTAAATGGTTGCACCGTCAATTGCAGTCAGCACAACGCCCATACCCGGTGAGCAAGCTTTCTGATGCTCTTCAACATCGGTGATATCTGAAGCGGAAGTCGCCTCAACGATAATAGCGATATCGGGGTTTACAGTGTATGCGGCAGTCAGTGCGCCACGAAGCCCCACCTCTTCTTGTGTTGAGAATGCAAAGTAACAGTCATAAGGGAGCTCGCTTTTTATAAGCTCAATTAGCATAGCGCAACCGAATCTATCGTCAATTGCTTTTGCACGCACCATTTTGTTTCCAAAATCGATACTCTCGATATCAAATGTTCCGCAGTCGCCAATTTGAAGACGTCCCTGCGCTTCGCCCTTTGAAGATGCGCCGATATCGATATACATACTTTCGGGTTTCGGCACCATTCTTCTCTCTTCTGCTGTTGTTAAGTGAGCCGCTTTTATGCCGATAACCCCTTTGACATCGCCAAAGCGAACACGATTGCCGAGAATTACCTGTGGGTCCATTCCGCCACAAAGACCAAATTTTATCGTTCCATCCTCAGAGAAGCTCTTGACGATAAACCCAACCTCGTCCATATGTGCTGAGAACATCAGCTTTTTTTCTGCTCTATTTGCGCCCTTTTTAAAGGCGATAACATTGCCCAGTGCATCCCTTGAAACGTCTTCGACATAGTCTTTAATAGTTTCTTCTATAAAATCCGCAACCTTTTCTTCACTGCCAGAAGGTCCATCGAGGTCGCATAGTTGTTTTAGTAATTTATTCAAACCAGTATCCTTTCCGCTTACCCTCTGTAAGCTTTGATATACTCTGCCATAAGAGTGCCTATTGATTTAACGGTCGAGATTTTAACCGTTTCGACCTGTGTGTGCATATATTTTAGCGGAAGCCCGATAAGCGCTACCGGCACACCGCCACGAACCACCTGAATGTGGCGAGCATTTGTACCTGTCATCCGCTCTGCAACGTTAATAGTAACTGAAATATCGTAAGCTTTCGCAACACGAAGAAGCTCATCGGTGAGCTTTTTGTGCAGATTCGGTCCACGAGTCAGAGTGATATCTGAAAATGGCACCGTCTGCAATGGATTTGAGTCGGGGGTGGCTGCGTGGGTAACGTCTATCGCTATTGCCATATCGGGGCGCACTTTATAGGTTGCGAGCATAGCGCCAGGGCCTCCTATCTCTTCGCTTCCGCTGAAAACAGCAACAACATTTAGGTCAACATCTAAATCCTTTAGTAGCTCAAAGGTGTGTATAATAGAAGCGACACACGCTCTATCATCAAGCGACTTTGAAACGAGAATATCGGGAGTTAGGCTTGTCGCCTCACCGTCAAATATAACACGTGAGCCAACACGAACATAGCGCTCCGCCTCTTCTTTTGAAGAGTAGCCGATATCGATAAACATATTTTTAAGTTCCGCCGCTTTTCCGCCGAGAGTTCTGAAAAGATGCGGTGAAATAGTCGTGATAACGCCATTTACAGTGCCCTCGCGTCCCATAACAAGAACAGGCGTGCCGATTAAAATTCGAGGGTCAACCCCTCCAACATTAACAAACCGCAAAAATCCCTCTTTAGTTATCTCTGTTACGAGAAAACCTATCTGGTCGATATGTGCATCGAGCATAATTGTCTTTGCGTCTTTATTTTTTGAATACTTATAAGCGATAACATTGCCAAAACTGTCGATATGCCCTTCATCTATATAAGGTTTTATAAGACCTAGTGCAACGGTAGAGGCGTTTTGCTCAAAGCCCGAAATACCGTCAGCGGCGCATAATTTCTCTATAATTTCCTTCATCTAACTTTCCTTTCATTATATATTGAGTATCAGTTTATCCACTGAAATATACTTTATTAATTATAGACCTACGAAAGATATATGTCAACAAAGAGAGTGTGAATAAATGGGGGGGAATGGACTATAAATTAATTTTTAGAAAATTTAAAAACGCTGTAAAACAGGTAGTTTTATTTGAAGAGAGTGAAATCTCATTTTGTATTATTTTTGATAATACAAAAGGCAAAATGGAAAAGAGTCGTCAGGAGATAAGAGGTGTGATTTGTTATGCAAAATTGCAGCTTAGCTTAATTTTGTCGTTGTCTGTATTATAAAAAGTGCGGTACCATGTTTTGTACAAAAAAACTCCCTTATAAGTGTAATCACCAGTTGGCCACACAAAAGGGAGTTTTATTATTTTATCTACTTGCAAATAGAGCTTGAAAAATATTGTTTGCAGAGTTAATCTGATTTTTTGCTTATATAATGCATCGCCATGCTCGCCGCAAGAGCGCCATCTGACGCAGCGGTTATAACCTGGCGCAATTTTGAGTTTCGCACATCCCCTGCGGCAAAAACGCCCTCAAGGCTTGTGTTCAAATCGCAATCGGTGATTATCTGTGATGTATCTGAGAGCTCGAGTGTCCCCTTAACAAAATCGCTTCTCGGGATTATCCCGATAGCGACGAAAAGGCCGTCGATAGTAAGGGTGCGCACTTCGTTTGTATCGCTATCTTGAAGGGAGATGGTCCGAATCCGCTTATCTCCGTCAAGTGCGGTTATGGCGGTGTTTGGCAAAAGCTCTATCTTCGAGTTTGCCGCCACCTTATCTTGAAGTGTTTTGTCTGCACGCAACCCGTCTTTTATGTGTATCAAATAAACCTTCATAGCGTAGTTTGACAGTACCAATGCATCTGTAAAAGCGGTGTTTCCGCCACCGTAGACTGCAACGATTTTGTTTTTGTAAAACGCGCCGTCACATGTTGCGCAGTAGTGGACACCTCTGCCGGTAAACTTCTCTTCGTTTGCCAAAGATAGTTTTCTCGGCGAAGCTCCAGTGCTAATTATAACGCTTCTCGAAACAGCTTCTTCGCCCGACTCATTTGTCAGGATAAAATCCCCGCCCACCTTTTTAATCGAAACTATCTTCTCGTATCGAGTTGCCATTCCAGCCTTTGCCGCCTGTGTGTTGATAGCTTGCATAAGTTCGTTTCCATCAATACCATCAGCAAACCCTGGGTAGTTTTCAATAAGCTCAACAGTTGAAGTTTGTCCGCCTGGAAAAAATTCCTCAAACAAAACAGTTGAGAGGTTTGCTCGAGCGCCGTATATCCCCGCGGTAAGACCAGCGGCACCGCCCCCGATAATTGCTATATCGATAATATCGCTCATAAGTTCTACGCTCCTTTTTTGTTTTAACCACAGGTAATAAGCCCTTGTAGAGCTAAAATTATACCAATTTATCTATTTCATCATTTCCTCAATTTGTGCTTTTGTCGCTCTGGCGGTTATTCGTTTTGAAACCTCGCCGTTTTCAAGGAGCAGAAGAGTTGGGTATGTTTCGACCTCGTAGCTGGTGACTAACTCTTCCTCTTCATCGACATTTATCTTGCCGATAACAAAATCTGGATTTTCCGCCGCAACTATATCAATAAGCGGCGACATAAGTTTGCAGTATCCGCACCAATCCGCCCAAAAATAGGCGAGCGCCTTTTGTTTGCTTTTGATAACTTCCTCAAAATTGCTTTTGCTAACATAAATCAATGCCATAATACTACCACCTTTCAGTTATAAAATGCATTTGCTTAAAAACTTAAATCAAAGCAATAAATAATAATTATTACTATAAACCTATTATAACTTATTTTTTGCATTATTCAACAAGAATAATTTATTTTCACAAATTGTTAATTTCTAAAGGCT
>CAYJJJ010000065.1:8107-10883 GCA_964370465.1 uncultured Oscillospiraceae bacterium | reverse complement strand
TGCTGTGCACAGAATGGAGAGTTAGCGTGAAAAATCACGCTAACAATTATCTTATGGCCTGCCGTCACAGCCGGCAGATGCCGATTAATCTCCATTCTGTATGGAGATTATTCAGAACTATTTGTGCTGTGCACAGAATGGAGATTAATATGAGTGGAAAAGTTTGTCTTCGTTGTTTTAACATACTTCGAGAAGAAGACGATAAATGCCTAAACTGTGGGCATGTTGAGGGCATGAAAAATGAGGAGGGAGCACTTCCTCTAAAAACCATCTTGCAGGACAAATATCTAATTGGCATGGTGAGCAAAAGAAATGCAGAAACTATCGAGTACATAGCTTTTGACAAGGTGCAAAAAGGGCGTGTGACAATTATAGAATACTATCCGACCGAGCTTTGTGCGAGAGCGGAGGATGGTGTTTTAGTTGAGGTAAAGAGCGATAGGAATATATTTTTCAAGACGCTAAAATCAGATTTTTCAGATTTATACAAAAAACTGCGAACTCTCGATATAGAGTCAGCAGCTGAGATTTATTCTGTATTTGAAGAGAATGAAACTGTATATGTTGTGACAAAGTATATTGAACTCACAACTCTTACAAAATTTCTTATAGGTAGGGATCTAAGTAGTTCAATTGAGGGTGTTTGGAGGTTTATAAAACCGCTTCTGCAAGATATAAATATCCTGCATCGTGACAATATAATCCACAGGGGCATTTCACCTCAAAACATCTCGATAACAAGAGATGGCAAGCTTATGCTAACAGGATTTGCAACATCGGCGTTGCGCTCTGAGGGCGAGGATTTAACCCCTGAGCGATACGAGGGATACACAGCGCCTGAACAGTATAAAAAAGATGGATGGCAGGGAACATTTTCAGATGTATATGCGCTTTGCAAGCTGTTTGAGCTACTTTGCAAAAATATACCAGAAGACAGAATGTCACCTGAAATTTTGGAGGTATTTGAAATAGGGACGAATCCCTTGGCGAAAAACCGCCAACAGGATGCAAACGAGCTTATTTTAGATATAGAGGAAGCATTAGCACCAAAAGCAGAAAAGCTGGTAAAAGAGGCGAGCGCCACTAAAGGTGGTGTTGAGAAGGTTAAAACTCCAAAAAAACCGACGAAACCGAGGAAAAAGCAAAAATACCGTGTGCCACTAGTGCTAATTGTGTTTATAGCGGTTCTTATAACTGTTGGGTTGTTCCTTTGGCTTATCGACTGGATGGATAGCGTTATAGATGTTGGTGGCGATGAAAGCGAGAGTTCTTCATCTTCAGCGGTAGTTGACGATACCCTGTTTACACCAAATTTTGAGGGTAAGAGCTATACAGTTGTAGCATCTGACCCCGACAATCACATATTCAACATAATACGAGAAGAGGATCACAACAGAAATGTGCCAGAGGGCATGATAATAAGTCAAACGCCACTCCCTGATACAGAAATAGAAGAGGGCGATGATATAACTGTTGTGGTATCCCTCGGCGTTGAGCTTGTAGAGATGCCAAATGTTCTAAATCTATCGAGAGGCGATGTTGAATCGTTGCTTAAAAATGCAGGAATTGACAGATACGAGTTCTACACAATTTACGACCCATCAGTACTTCCGGGTCTTGCGGTGAGAACAAGCATACCTGTTGGAGATATGGTAAACCCTATAACTGATAATGTTGAGATATTCCTCGCAACCAGTTAAGGCAAGTAAATAGCAAAATTAAAACCCACGGTGTTAAAAAGTCACCGTGGGTTTTATCTTTTATTAAGTTTCTATTTGTTTCCAAGGAGCCCTATTCCAATAAGCCCTGGGCCTGTATGGACAACGAGTGCAGGGCAGATTTGTCCCTCGAAAATTTCTGTTGCCTTTGGCAGTGCTTTTTTTAGATTCGAAAGTATCTCATCGGCTTCTTTCTTTGCACCACCGTGGACTACTGCTATCTTGTATGATGTGTATTGTTTGGCATCTTCAATTAGCTTTGCAACTGCACTATTTAACGTGCGAACACGTCCTCTGGCTTTTTTTACTGTATGATAAATTCCATCTTTATTGCAACTGATTACAGGTAAAATTCCAAGCAAACTTGCCACGGTGCCTGAAACAAGCCCTATTCTGCCGCCTTTTATTAGATATTCAAGCGTTGAAAGGCAGAAGTACATATGTGTATTGTCGGTAGCTTCTTTGATTTTTGCCTCGATGTCGTCGAAAGAGATGCCATTTTTAATCATCTCGGCTGCGGTGAGTGCCACGATACCGCTTCCCATCCCTATGAGTTTTGTATCAAATATCTTAAACTCGATTTTACTATATTCCGAGCTCATAAGAGATAACATATTAAATGTACCCGAAAGGCCACTTGATATTGTTACTATGTATGCTTTTCTATAACCATCGTTGTAAACTCTATCAAAAACTTCGGTTATAACATCTCCGCTTGGAAGTGACGTTGTGGGGATTTCATTTTCAAAGTTGTTGTAGACATATTCAGCGTCGATATCAACACCATCGAGATAGCTTTTATCCTTGTAGTTGATAGCGAGCGGAACAATATAAATCCCATATTTCTCTGCAAGATGTGGTGGGATATCGCAACAGCTATCAGCGATAAGTGCAAATTTTTCAATACTCATAATAACCTCCGTAAATTAAGCCCACCTTTATGGGTAGGCTTTAATAATACTTAATATAAAAAGATAAATTGTGTTTTTATGAAATTATTTAGGGTTTAGTGTCAAAAAAACAATTTCAGGGGGATAAAAAGCCACTTATAAAAAGGG
>CAYJJJ010000065.1:0-8007 GCA_964370465.1 uncultured Oscillospiraceae bacterium | reverse complement strand
AAAACAATTTCAGGGGGATAAAAAGCCACTTATAAAAAGGGGAATTGTGTTTTTTTAAAATTACTGCGGTGTAAGGGTTAGGAAAACAATTTCGGGAGGATTAAAAATCCTTATCGGGGCGGGTATGCTCCCAATGCCACTTGTTACATAGAGATAGCTATCGCCATACTCAAAAAGCCCTTTGTCATAGATGATTTTATCGGTTTGTGTTATCGTTGGGAAATAGCTTCCCTCGTGATAAACAGGGCCTATAAAAGGCAGCTGCACCTGTCCGCCATGTGTATCAGCTGCAAGGGTTAAATCTATGCCAAACTCTGCAAACGACTCAACGTTTTCCATGTGGGCGAGCAGTATATTGTATCTGCTCTCGTCTATCTCAAATTCATTTGCTAAATCAAAGGTTGGACTGTAATAGACATTGTTTATTCCATATAGCTCTATCCCTGTATCTTGCCCATCTATTAGAAGCGAAAGATTATCATAGGCTAAAACAAAAACCCCGATATTCTCTAAACTCGAAAGATAGAAGTCGGTATTATCATGCTCACCTGCGACAAAATATGTTGGGAATAGCTCTGCTGTTTTCCCCATAAGATTTATCGCAACCTCCATGCCGTTCTCATCGCCCCTTGTGTGCATATCGCCGATGTAAAAGACAAAATCAGGATCATAGTCAATTAGTTTATTTAATATGGCACTGTTGTCAAACGGATAGTTATACCCGTGCAAATCACCCATAAATGCAATTTTAACCTCTTCTTTTATAAGTGGGTCTGCGAGTGAAACTTCTCTTGTGACAATGAAAAAGTTATTTGCAACCCAAAATACAATTAGGAATAAAAAGGCAAGTAAAGATATAATAGTTTTTTTATAACGCATCAAAAAACTCCCAAAATATACTACAACTATTCTACCACAAAATTGTGAAATAAAGAAGTTTTATGAAAATTTTAATAATTCACAAGATAAAATTCATAAATCCATAGTTACCGACAGGTAACTAAGTTTCAAAAAACTGCGTACTTTACAACAGGGTAAAACAGCTATATCATAGTAGTATAACAAAAAGGCGGTGGTTATTATCGATAATTTAGAAAGACTTCTAAAACTAAATGATATGCTCGTTTGCGAGAATACAAAACACAAGGATGCGGCGTCACAGTTTCCAAAAACAGAAGAGGAACAACACAGGCTATTTCGCTCGCTAATAAATCTGCGCCCACCTATCAAAGCGTCAGAAGAGTTTTTGGTTTTGCAAGATCAGTATCTCACCGAAATAATAGAAAAACGAGGAGTAGTTTCAATAGAGGAGCTGGTCCCGACCGAAAAAAACAAAAATATCTACCTCTGGCAGGGAGATATAACAACCCTTGCACTCGGTGCGATCGTAAATGCGGCAAACTCGGCTCTGCTTGGTTGTTTTATCCCATGTCACGGGTGTATAGATAATGCTATTCATTCATATTCAGGCGTTCAGCTGCGACTTGCCTGTGATGATATTATGCAAAAACAGGGGATAAGCGAGAAAACTGGTAGTGCAAAGATTACAGAGGGGTTTAATCTACCCTGTAAATATGTTCTGCATACCGTTGGCCCCATTATTTCGGGGAAACTTACAGATAAGGATAGAAAGTTGCTTTCAGAGTGCTATAAAAGTTGTCTTTACTTGGCAATAGAAAAGGAGCTTTCCTCGGTTGCTTTTTGCTGTATTTCAACAGGTGAGTTTCATTTTCCAAACGATGAGGCAGCAGTTATAGCGGTAAATACTGTAAGTGATATTTTAAACGAAACAAAAAGCGATATAAAGGTGGTATTTAATGTTTTTAAAGAAGAAGACAGAGCGCTCTACCGAGAGTTACTCGGAGAAGATAGCAAGGCTAAATCAAGCGATAGCAAACGCTGATAGTGTTGTTATAGGTGCGGGTGCGGGACTATCGACCGCAGCAGGGCTCTCCTATAGTGGCAAGAGGTTTTCTGATAATTTTGCAGAGTATATCGAGAGGTATCAGCTGTCTGATATGTATAGCGCCGCATTTTATAACTACAAAACACCAGAGCAGTTCTGGGGATATTTTAGCCGACATATCTATTTCAATCGCTATAATCAGCAGTTGAACAGTGTTTTTGATAATCTGAAAAAGCTTATTTTAGAAAAAGACTATTTTGTATTGACGACAAACGTTGACCATATATTCCAAAAGAGCGGTTTTTCAAAAGAACGCCTTTTTTATACTCAGGGGGATTATGGGCTTTTTCAGTGCAGTGTTCCTTGTCAGAATAAAACCTACGACAACGAAGATATCATAATGAAGATGATAGAGCAAACAAATGACCTCAAAGTGCCGACAGCGCTTCTGCCGCATTGTCCGCTTTGTGGTGCGCCACTGACGACAAATCTGCGAAAAGACAGCAAATTCGTCGAGGACAGCGGGTGGCATAGCGCCTATTCTCGCTATGAGCGTTATATTAAAGAGCACGCCGATAAAAAGGTGCTTTATTTAGAGCTTGGAGTTGGGTACAACACCCCGTCGATAATTAAATATCCATTTTGGCAGTTTACACATCGAAATAAAGATGCCACTTTTGCATCACTAAATATTGAAAATGGTGGTGTGCCCTCTGAAATTAAAGATAGGGCGATAGAAATAGAAGGTGACATAGCAAAGATTTTAAACGATTTAGTTGTTTGTTAGAAAAGAAATCATACCGCATTATCGGTATCTAACATGGTAAAATATTGCTATATCTATTTAGTCGTGTTATAATAGCAACAGTTATCAATTGAAGGGTGGAGAGAAAACGAGTGAGTTTACTTGAAATTCGGGATGTCAGCAAGAACTTTGATGATGTGTCGGTTTTAAAAAATATTAATCTGCAGGTGGATGCCGGTGAGTTTATAACTCTCCTTGGCTCTTCTGGTTGCGGTAAAACAACGCTACTTCGTATTTTAGCGGGTCTTGAAACCCCGAATACAGGAAGTGTTATACTTGAGGGTGTTGATATAACAGATAATCCGCCGAATAAGCGTGATATGAGTATGGTTTTTCAAAACTATGCTCTTTTTCCACATATGAACGTGTTTGATAACATAGCTTACAGTTTAAAGCTTAAAAAGCAGTCAAAAGAGGAGATAGAAAAGGCGGTTAAAGAGGCGCTTGTACTTGTGCAACTCGAGGGATATGAGGGCAGAATGCCAAGTGAACTCTCAGGAGGACAACGCCAGAGGGTTGCTATTGCGAGGAGTATTGTATCAAAACCAAAGCTGCTCCTGCTTGATGAGCCGCTCGGAGCGCTCGATTTGCAACTTCGCCGTCAGATGCAAATAGAACTTAAAAAATTGCAAGCACAGCTTGGCATAACTTTTATATATATAACCCACGACCAGGAAGAGGCTATTAATATGTCGAGCCGAATAGCCGTTATGAAAGACGGTAACTTCGAGCAGATAGGGACGCCGAACGAAGTTTATAATAAGCCGAAAACAAGCTTTGTTGCAACATTTGTCGGGAGTGCGAATATTGTTTGTGGCGAGGTTGAGAGCATTGATAAAGATGCAGAAACTATGCGTGTTAACTGTGATGACGGTTGCATGAAAGCGGTAACGCTTGGATATGATTTTGAAATAGGTGAGGCGGTATCTCTTGCGGTGCGAAGTGAAAACTTGCAGTTTGGCAGCGATGTTCGCGATTGCGATATGACCGCGGTTATCACTGAAAAAACATTTGCAGGCGGTCAGCTTCGTTTACTCGTTCAAACGCAAAGTGGTACTGAGCTTATTGCGAGCAGACACGGGATTGATATAGATGTAAGTGTCGGCGATACTGTCCATGTGAGATGGGAGAGTGTGCACGCTGTTCCTGTTGATGTGGTGAAGCGTGAGCGTTTTGACGAGATAAAAATATTGACCAGAGAACAAAGTGAGGTGCGGGCGGTTGAAAGCTAAGAAGAAAAGCATCTGGCTAACTCTTGCTCCACTTTATATTTTCACACTGATTTTTGTAGCGGGTCCGCTCCTTTATATGATATACCTAAGTTTTCAAACACCGTCTGAGAGCTGGGGAGTTGTGCATGAGTTTAGCCTGCAAAGCTATATAAATATACTCGATCCAGTTTACCTAAACACATTTGTAGAGTCGTTTAAATTGGCGATAATAAGCACATTTTTTCTCGTTGCAATAGGATATCCGTTTGGCTATTTTATGGCAAAGCTACCGCCAAAAGGCAAAAAAATGATGATGATTCTTTTGATGATACCATTCTGGACAAATAGCCTTATAAGGCTTTATGGCTGGATAATTGTCCTTCGTGCAAACGGCACACTCGATACCGTCTTGCAGTTTTTAGGTCTTACCGATGCACCGCTAAAACTGCTCTATACCTACCCGGCGGTCGTTATTGGAATGGTTTATGCACTGCTTCAGTTTATGATACTATCGGTATTTTCATCGGCGGAAAAGATGGATTGGGGACTAGTTGAGGCGGCGAGAAACCTCGGTGCTTCAAAGACAAAAGCATTTTTAACGGTAACACTACCGCTAACACTTCCAGGGCTTCTATCGGGAATTATTCTCACATTTATTCCGAGCATGGGACTTTTCTTTATAGCCGATATTTTGGGCGGAAACAAGATAGTGCTTGTCGGCTCGCTTATACAAGACCAGCTACTTCGGGCGCACAACTGGCCATTTGCAGCGGCGCTTGCGGTGGTGCTTATGGTTATGACAACAGCGCTTATAGCCCTATATAAAAGGATAACAAAGAGCGATGAATTGGAGGGGCTACTATGATGAAAAAAACCTCCAAAAGAAAATTTAAAGGCTCGTATATCTATCTTGCAGTGGTCACAGCGATGATATATATCCCTATAATTCTGGTAATTGTCTACTCGTTTAACGAGAGCAAGATATCGAGTGTATGGGGAGGGTTTTCCCTCACATGGTACGAGGAACTCTTCAAAGACGAAGCGATGTTTGAAGCGCTTTTAAACAGTGTGATACTCGCTCTATCCTCAAGCTTTGCAGCAGCGATAATCGGAACGCTCGGGGCAGTTGGTTTTTCAAAGGTGAAAACGAAAACTAAAGCGCCGATGGAGTTTTTAACAATGCTCCCGATAATGATACCTGAAATCATTTTAGCTATGGTGTTTTTGGTATTTTTCGCACTGCTTGGTATTCCTTTTGGCATGACGACGCTAATTATAGCTCACACTACCTTTTGCGTGCCGTATATCTATATGATAGTTAAAGCGAGGCTTGTCGGTATGGATAAAAGCTTAGTTGAGGCTTCAAAAGACCTTGGAGCGAGCGAAATTCGAGCGTTTTTCGATATTACACTACCACTGCTACTACCAGCGATAGTCAGCGGAATGCTTCTTAGTTTTGCTATGAGTTTTGACGATGTTATAATAAGCCTTTTCGTCACAGGAGTTGAGGTAAATACTCTACCGATAAAAGTGTATACCCAACTTAAAACAGGGGTAACCCCTGAAATTAATGCACTCTGCACGCTTATGCTTGCAGCAACAATTCTGCTTGTCGTTTTGAGCAACCTTGTCGGGCGCTCGAAATACAATAAATAAAAGCTCCCTCTTGCAGTTTAAGGGGAAATGAAAGGAGATAACAATGAAAAAAATATTAATGTTGATTTTAAGTTTAGTGCTTATGGTCACAATGCTCACCGGTTGCGGTGGCGACGAGGGCTCACAGAGCAGTAGCGGTGCTGAGGGCGAAGATTCTTCATCTTCTGCTGATAACAGCGGCGAGAATATGACTCTTAACCTCTATACATGGGAGGGTATGTTCCCAGACGAGGTGCTCGATGCATTCGAAGCGGAAACAGGCTATAAAGTGAACTATGTAAGCTTTGATACAAACGAAACAATGCTATCAAGACTTCAGGTTGCAGAGGGCGGCGACTACGACCTTATTATCTGTGATGACTATATCAGCGAAACAGTTATAGCTGAGGGTCTTGCACAGCCGATAAATAAAGAGCTTATCCCAAATCTCACAAATGTAAACCCTATATTCCAAGGTCAGTTCTTCGACCCAAATGACGAGTACACAGTACCGCACGGTGCGGGTGTTCAGACTATTGTTTACGACCCATCTGTAATTGATATCGAAATAACAGGATATGCAGATCTTTGGGATGCTTCTCTTGAGAGCAATGTTGGTGTTATTGCTAATCACCGTGTTGTAAACGGAATGGCGCTCAAAGTTATGGGTGAGAGCTATAATACCGAGGATATCGCTACAATCGAGGCAGCTGGAGAGAGTTTAGTTGAACTTGCTCCAAACATAAGACTAATAAAAGATGACAACCTACAAGATGATTTACTATCAGGTGAAATCGGTGCGGCTGTTATGTACACAAGTCAGGTAACAATGGCGGCACTTGCAAACCCAGAGCTTGAGATAGTTTATCCAACAGAGGGAATTGGATTTGGACTAATGGTTCAGCTAATCCCATCAAACGCTCCAAATAGTGCTGCGGCTCACGCTTTTATAGACTTTATATTGCAGCCTGAAATCGCAAAACAGAGCTTTGAGTGGCTTGGTTTCTACTGCACAAACAAAGAGGCAGAGAGCCTAATTGCAGATGAGTTTAAACCATTCCTAATTCTACCTGAAGAGTTCCAAGATGATACAGAGATGATATTAAATATCTCAGCAGAGGCAGACGAAGCTCACGTGAAAGTTTGGACAGAGTTTAAAACAGCAACAGGTCAATAGAATATAGTTTATAAAGAAACGCTCCAATTTGGGGCGTTTTTTTATATCTGTATAAAGTGTTTACAACTATTTATTGATATAAAAACCTATCTATGATATATTTATATAAAATGATGTTTAGGAGTGTTAAATATGGGTTTACCAGAAACAAAAAAACTCGGTTTTGGACTTATGCGCCTACCGAAAATCGGTGAAGAGTTTGACAAAGAGCAGATAAACAAGATGATAGATATCTATATGGAAGCAGGATTTAACTATTTTGATACCGCATATGTTTATGCAGGCAGTGAAGCGGTGACAAAAGAGGTGCTTGTTAATAGATATCCAAGAGAGAGCTATACCCTTGCAACAAAGATAAATGCAAATATGGGTACAGTTAAAAACAGAGCGGACTGTGAGGAGTATTTCCAAACTCAGCTCGATAGAACTGGCGCTGGATACTTTGATTTTTATCTTTTGCACGCTATAAGCTCGATAGAAAACTATGAGAACTATAAAAATTCGGGAGTTATAGATTTTGTAGACGAGATGAAAGAAAAGGGACTTATCCGCCACAACGGGTTTTCATTCCACGGCGACCCTGAAACTTTAGAATATGTTCTCGACAGAATGCCACAGACTGAGTTTGTGCAACTTCAGATAAACTATGCAGACTGGGATAGCGATATGATATTTTCAGGGAAACTCTATGACATAGTGCGAGCAAGGAATATTCCGATAATTATAATGGAGCCTGTAAAAGGTGGATCACTTGCTAATATCACAGATGATATTAAAGCTGTTTTTGACAAGGCAAGTCCAGGGAAAACAGCAGCATCGTGGGCGCTTCGCTATGCGGGATCACTCGATGGTGTTCATACAATACTCAGTGGTATGTCAAATATCGAGCAGACTGCTGAGAACATTGAAATATTCGGTAATTTTAAACCTCTTGACGATGCTGAGAAAAAAGCGGTTGATAAAGTTGTTGATATAATGTATAATTCAAACCAAATTCTATGTACCGACTGTAAATACTGCGTTGAGGGATGTCCGAAGAATATAGATATTCCGCTCAATTTCAAACTCGCAAACTCAAACCGCAGACTCCCAGGGGATGGAATGGTGAAGATGTTTGTATCGGAGTTCGACAAAGAGTCCTCAGCAGCTGCTTGTATCGGATGTAAGAAATGTGAAAAGGTATGTCCTCAGCATCTCCCGATAGTTGACTATTTAAAAGAAGTTGCAGAGGAATTTGCAAGACTTTAATTTAAAAAAAGTAAAAGCCGCCATA
>CAYJJJ010000064.1:0-10919 GCA_964370465.1 uncultured Oscillospiraceae bacterium | reverse complement strand
TTATCGATAGCTTGTTTGTTATGTTACAGCGCTTTAACCGAGGGCGGATAATGAAAATTTTAAACAAAAAAGCACTTAGTTAAAAACAACTGGCATACGCCAGTTGTTTTTAATTCATCCACTAATATAGCTCAACGGTAAATTTTCCTCCTCGCTTGAAATTTCCACTCGATAATCCTCTGTATACTCATATTCCTTAAAACTCACCATGTTAATTATTACCATAAGTATATTAAATATAATTATTCCAATCAGTATATATATTATCACTCTCCATATCAGGCTGGCGCGCTTATTTTTAATCGCTAGCTGTTCGTTTATCCGCATAAGTTGAAGAGATACGCTGTTCTCCTCATCACCCTCGATACCACCTTCCAACCCGAGAAGACTAGAAACTGAAACCTCAAAAACCTCCGCTAACTTTATCACCATCTGCGCATCTGGCACAGAGAGATTTTTCTCCCACTTCGAAACAGTCTGTCGAACAACACAAAGCCTTATTGCAAGCTCCTCTTGTGTCATCCATTTTTTCTGCCGCAAATTTTTTATGTTATCACCAATCATAATAACCCTCCTTTGCCTTTCTGCGTCAATTATATTATTTTTATTAGCTTTTTACAAGCAACGCAGATTAACATCGGCTGTTTTAGCGGTTAAATTATCCTTTAAAATTAAAAAAGCCTTTCGGCTTTTTTAATTTACTCTATTATAACGTCGTCTGAGTTGTCATCTTCTGGCTTGCTATCTGAGTTTTGATCATCCATATCGCTATCATCGGGCATCGAGTTTTGGGGGTCGCTGTCGATTGATGATGAGTCGTCCAAACTCATGCTGTCATCCCCATCGCTCGACATTGAATCGTCCATATCGTCCATAATATCACTCGACGATGAGCTATCTGGTAGCGAAGAAGATGTGCTGTCGTCACCCATAGGCGAACAACTACATGCCACAAGACCCATTGATACCGCAAAAACGGTAAACATTGCCATAAACCTTTTTAGCATATCATTCCACCTCCATTAAAGGTTTGTTTTAGGGTTTTTCCCTTAGATATAGTTTGTTCAAAGTTTGTTCAAATATCCACCCAAATAAAGGGAGTGGTTTCCCAAAACCAAAAAAACACCTGTCCGCTTTTTCTAAAGACAGGTGTTTTTGCATTATTAAATCTAAGCTCTTATTAAAACTCAAAGCCTCAGTTACTAGGCCCTTGCGAAATCAATGCCGCAGTATATAAATCATCTGTCCAAGCATCAACCTCTACCGTTACATATATTCCTTCTTCCCTGCTATTTATCTGCTCTTTTAACAGCTCGTCTGTAAACAAGGTATCCTCGGTGACGATAACTTCTTTGTATGATGGTGTAGCATCATCATCAATAATGAAATACAACCCCTCTTCGGGTTTCTTGTATGCCAAGATAGTTCCGTTAATAGTTACATGTGTATAATTTTGCTCTTCATTTTGATTGTCATTCATATTATTAGAAACCACAAAACCTAAAACCAACCCTGTAAACAATGCAATCACAATCAAAACAATCGTAATTTCCTTTTTCACCATAATACTACACCCCATTATAAAACATCTTCCACCAAATTCACTTATATATAAAACCTGCATTTCATTATGAAACACAGGTTTTAAATAATTACAATTCAGTTTTTACTCTGCAGTATCCTCATCTTCGAGCTCTTCGAAATCGATATCATCAGCAGAGAACTCAAGTAGCTCACCGCAAGCAGGGCAGTTTATCTCGCCCTCTTCGAGCATCTCGGTGTCAAGGTATACTTGCTCTTCACAAGTAGGACAGGTAACAGCATAGAACTGCTCATCTAAATCGTGGTGATGTCCTCCACAACCGCAACCGCAGTCGTCGTCCTCATCATCAAGCTCACTGTAAATTTCCTCTTCTAAATTTCCGAGGTCCTCATCAATTTCCTCAACAACGCTCTCGAGATGCAAAACATCATCCTCAATCTCATCAATTCTATCTGTTAAATCAACGCAATCAAAGTTTACACCCTCAATCTCATCGCAGATATCCGATAGTAGCTCAACCATAAGCTCTAAAACTTTTTTCTCACCGCTATCCGCAAGTGAAAGACCTTCCATAAGACCTTTGATATACGCAACTTTTTGCTTAATTTCCATAATAACACCTCATAATTTTTATAATCGCCCAGCGCGAAACCGTTAAATTTGCAACCGCAAATTAAACTCTCGACATATACTCGCCTGTTCTTGTGTCAATCTTAATCTTATCGCCCTCATTGACAAAAAGAGGCACACGAACCTCAGCCCCTGTTTCAACAGTTGCTGGTTTTGTAACGTTTGAAGCGGTGTCGCCTTTAATACCAGGCTCTGTCGCAGTTATCTCAAGCTCGACGAAAAGCGGTGGCTCAACGCCGAAAACACTGCCTTTGTACGAGAGAATTTTAACAACTTCATTCTCCTTAACAAACTTTAAATCATCCGCATAGTCATTGCTGTTAAGCGCTGTTTGCTCGAATGTTTCGTTATCCATAAAGTTATACATCTCGCCGTCGTTATAGAGATAGCTCATCTCTCTTCTCTCAACATAAGCTGTTGGATATTTATCTGTTGGGTTGAAAGTTTTCTCAACAACTGCTCCTGTTATAACATTGCGAAGCTTTGTTCTAACAAACGCAGCACCCTTACCAGGTTTTACATGCTGAAACTCAATTATCTGCATAACGCTGCCTTCCATATCAAAGGTTACGCCATTTCTAAAATCTCCTGCTGATACCATTGTATTCTCCTTATTTGACCATACGGTCAACCAATCGCTTTTGCGGCAAGCGAGTCGCCAAAATTTGTCGTTTACTTAAATATATTTTATCCTATTTTTTTCATATTTGCAAGTTATTTTCTTATGGATTTATAATAATCAGCTCTTTTTTTGAAGAGCACAAGTTCACAACTCCATCCTTTGTACAAGTAACAAGGTCCTCAATACGAACACCCATATTATCGAGATAAATCCCAGGTTCAACCGAGAAAATCATCCTCTCCAGAACTTTACCAACACCGCGTGGGCTTATAAACGGTGCCTCGTGAACCTCTATTCCGAGTCCATGTCCAAGTCCGTGAACAAATTTCTCAGGGTACTCTCTCTCGGTTACATCACGAGCAAATTTATCGCAATCAGCGAGCTTCATGCCAAGCTTTATCCCAGCTTCTGCCGCCTCGTTTGCCTCAAGCACTGTATTATATAGCTTTCTCATCTCGGGGGTAGGCTCTCCAAAGGCAACTGTTCTTGTCATATCACTGCAATAGCCGTGTTTTTTCGCACCGAAATCAAGCGTTACAAACTCACCGCGCATAAGGCGCTTATCGCTCGGTATCCCGTGCGGATTTTTGGTGTTTTCGCCGAAGACAACAATGGCCGAGAAAGCCTCTCCCTCACCGCCCTCTTCTTCCATAAGGCGAAGTATAGTATCCCTTATAAACTTCTCAGTAACGCCCTCTTTAAGGTAGTCCAAAATCCTTGTGAAAACTCTATCTGTGATAGCTATTGCATCTTTGATTTTAGCTATTTCTTCGTCGGTCTTCTGGCTACGCATGCGAATAATAGCCTGCTCTTTTTTGTCGCTCATAGTAATTGTAATAGGTGCAACTGCCTTTTTGAATTTTTTAAACTCTTCTAAAGTGACAGTTTTCGGAGTGGTATATACCTTTGAAATTCCATTTCCGAAAAACTCTTTTGCCTGTTTATCAAAGTCTGTAAGTCTGGAAACCCGAACTGCTTTTATCTCCTCTTTCGCCCTCTCTGAGTATCTTGCATCGACGATAAATTCAGCATCATTTTTCCGAATTAAAATATATCCCGCAGAGCTTGTAAAGCCTAAAAAATACTTCCTCAAAACCGCGTCCCCGAGAATCATTCCCTCATTATCTTTTAAAAATCCTTGTAATCTATCTATCATAATAACCCTCCATAATATTTTTTCATAATCAGGGCATCTTCGCTTTGAAGTCCGGCACTCTCACAGATAATTATAGGTGAGTATCCACGTCTTGCAACCTCTTCTAGCATCGGCTCAAAGTCGGGTCCATATAGGGTATCATCAAAATTCAGATGCATCTTCTCGCCACCGGGATCAGTGTACATTATCTTTGAAAAGTGCGAGTGAAAAACGGCTGTTCTATCAAAACCTAGCGCATTTTCCATTGTATCGAAAATCTTTTTATAGTCGTTTTTATCTTTTATTCCACCGAGTGTCCTTGCATTTAAGTGCCCAAAATCTATACAGGGAATAAAGCTCTCATCAACCTTACAAAGTTCCATAACCTCATCTAAATTACCAAGTTGGTTTACTTTTCCCATCGTTTCAGGGCAGATATGAACATCTCCCTGCCCCTGCTCTATAAGTGCCGCTCTTGCCCTTGCAAGGGTGTCACAAGCGAGCGCAAGTGCTTCCTGCCTTGTGATTTTCCCCGCAGACCCTGAGTGGACAACTATTCTATCCCCCGACATTCGAAGCACAGCTTCGGCGCTATCGGTTATATATTTTATCGAATTAAGTCGTTTCTCCTCATCTGTACCCGAAAGGGATATATAATAGGGAGCGTGCAGAGTAACTTTAATACCTCTGCTTTTAAAACCTTCATCCAAAATTTTACCATCTTTTTCAGATAGCCGAACCCCTCTGCCGCATTGGTATTCAAAAACATCAAGACCACACTGCTCTATATACTGCGGAATATCCGCTGTTTTCTTAAAGCCCATTGTAGCAAAGCTATCGCTTTTTCCAGCAGGGCCGAAAAGTGCACCCATAATTTTCCTCCTACTATCAAAAAAACAGCAGGCTAAAAATAGCCTGCTAATTCTTTTTTAATTATTTGAATTTGCGTTTACGAGCTGCTTCTGATTTCTTTTTACGCTTAACAGACGGTTTCTCGTAATGCTCTCTTTTACGCACTTCAGCTAATACGCCGTTCTTTGCACATTGCTTTTTAAATCTTCTAAGTGCATTTTCAAGCGACTCATTTTCTTTAACTCTTATCTCTGACATCTATATCCCTCCTTTGCCTACTTGGAGCCTAATTTCTTGTTATATTATACATTTTTTTCACCAAAATGTCAACTTATATATTTCGACAAATTAGTAAAAATGCAAAATATTTCTTATATATCGTTTTACCTCTTATATAACTTTACTTTACGACTATATTAACAAGGTTACCTTTAACGTATATCTCCTTGATTATCTGTTTACCCTCGATAGAATCTATAACTTTAGGGTCGGCCTTTGCCGCTGCAATCGCCTCTTCGTTTGTGGCATCTTTTGATATCTCAACTCTACCACGAACCTTACCGTTAACCGACGCCGCAATAGTTATAACGCTATCAACACACTTCTCTTCGTCATATTCTGGCCAACTCTGAACACAAGCAAACGACATGCTGTTGTAAAGTCCAAGGTCTTCCCACATCTCCTCAGCAATATGCGGAGCAAATGGCGAAAGAAGAATGATAAATGTTGTTATATCATCAAGCTTTAGCGTTGGCAATGCATTCATCTCGGTGACAAGCGTCATAAGTGAAGCAATTGCGGTGTTAAACTTCAGGTTTTCTATATCGTTTGTAACCTTTTTAATAGTTTTGTGCATCACAACTTCGATAGCCTTGCTGTATCCGCCATTTGTATCAACGAACACTTTCGGTATCAAGTCGTACGCTTTATCAAGAAATCTCTTACAGCCTTTTATCGATGAAGAACTCCAAGGAGCAACCTTCTCAAAGTCGCCTATAAACATTTCATAAAGTCTGAAGGTATCCGCACCAAACTCACTTACGATATCATCAGGATTTATTACATTCCCTTTAGATTTGCTCATCTTCTCGCCACCCTCGCCGAGAATCATTCCGTGAGAAGTTCTCTTTGCATAAGGCTCACTTGTTGGCACAACACCTATATCAAATAAGAATTTATACCAAAATCTCGAGTAGAGCAGATGGAGAGTTGTATGCTCCATACCGCCGTTATACCAGTCAACTGGAAGCCAGTAATCAATCGCTTCTTTTGAGGCAAACGCCTCGTTGTTGTGTGGGTCGATGTATCTTATAAAGTACCAGCAAGACCCAGCCCACTGCGGCATCGTATCTGTTTCACGCTTTGCATCTTCGCCACAGACAGGGCATTTCACATTCACCCAGCTATCAAGCTTCGTGAGTGGGCTACCACCGTCTTCTGTCGGCTCGAAGTTATCGAGTTTCGGCAGTTTTAGCGGAAGCTCTGACTCTTTAAGCGGCACATGTCCGCATTTCGGACAGTTTATTATAGGAATAGGCTCTCCCCAGTATCTTTGGCGTGAGAACACCCAATCTCTGAGTTTATAGTTAACTTTCGGTTCGCCCTTACCGCTATTTTTTAGAAAATCAGTAATTTTCTCTTTTGCATCAGCTACCGATAAACCATCGAGGAATCCTGAGTTTACCATTGTTCCGCTATCGCAGTCGGTGAAAGCCTCTTTTTCGATATCACCACCGGCAACAACTTCAACTATCGGAAGATTAAATTTCTTCGCAAACTCATAATCTCGCTCGTCGTGCCCTGGAACCGCCATAATAGCGCCTGTTCCATAGCTCATCAAAACATAATCCGATATATAAATCGGTATATTTTTATCATTTACAGGGTTTACCGCCTCAATACCAGTCAGTAAAACACCTGTCTTATCCTTGTTGAGTTCAGTTCTCTCAAGGTCGCTCTTTCTGCTACTTGCAGTGCGGTAAGCTAAAATCTCATCTATGTTTGGTATCTCTGAGCTGTATTTATCAATCATCGGGTGCTCAGGCGAAATAACCATATATGTTGCGCCAAAAAGGGTATCCGGTCTTGTTGTGTAAACTCTGAGTGTATCCCCTTTAGTTGTTGTAAAGTCAACTTCTGCACCTTCGCTTCTGCCAATCCAGTTGCGCTGTGAAGAAACAACTCTATCGATGTAATTCACATCATCAAGGTCATCGATAAGGCGCTGTGCATACTCTGTTATTTTAAGCATCCACTGCTCTTTTTCCTTGCGGATAACCTCTCCGCTACATCTCTCGCAAACGCCGTTTACAACCTCTTCGTTTGCCAAAACAACCTTGCAAGATGTACAGAAATTAACAGCCATTTTGCTCTTATAGGCAAGGCCTTTTTTAAACATCTGCAAGAATATCCACTGTGTCCAGCGGTAGTAATCTTCTTTTGTAGTATTAACTTCACGGTCCCAGTCAAAAGAAAGACCAAGGCTTTGAAGTTGCTCTTTAAATCTCGCTATGTTTTTCAGGGTTACGATTTCAGGGTGAATATGATTTTTAATAGCAAAATTCTCAGCAGGCAGACCAAACGCATCCCAACCCATAGGGTAGAGAACGTTATATCCCTCCATACGTCTTTTTCTCGCAACAACATCGAGTGCAGTATAAGAGCGCGGATGACCTACATGAAGTCCGTTGCCCGAAGGATACGGGAACTCAACAAGTGCATAGTATTTTGGAAGTGTATAGTCGTTTTTAGCGGCAAAAACCTTTTCTCGGTTCCATCTGCGTTGCCACTTTTTTTCCATCTCAAAGTTTGCGCTACTCACTCTATACACCCTCTCCTATAAACTCTGTAATATCAATTACCTCGCCGTCAACCCAAAGATTTTCAAGGTTGTAAAACTCCCTTGTATCCTTGTGAAAGACATGGCAAACAACATCGTAGAAGTCGAGCAGAATCCAGTTTGCACTGCTGTACCCCTCGGCGCTGTTTATCTGAATTCCAGCCTCTTTGCATTTAAACTCGACCTCTTCAGCCGAGCTTTTAACACCGGTTGAGCTTGTCTGTGTAGCTATAATAAAATAGTCACAAAGAGTTGTAAGGTTATCTATTTTTATAACTTTTATATCAGTTGCTTTTTTATCGTCAAGTGCTTTTACAACAACTTTTACAGTATCTAAACTGTTCAAGAAATTCCCTCCTTATTCTTCACTATCCGCTTCACTACTCTGCGATGAGCTGCTCTCATCAGCAAGTGGCGGTAGTCCGAGCACATCTGCAAGTGAGCTGTTCTCATTATCAAAATAATCCTGTGTGTTTGAGAGCTCTATTAGCAGTGGTAAATCGTCAATTGTTATCGGCTCATCACCATCTTTCACATACGCATCGTTCAATAAATCTATTGTCGCCTGCTCGTGTATAGAATATACCGAGAGCGAATTATGAGTATACCCCTCACCAGGCACCATATACATATTAACATCATAGAAATCTATCTCACGGAACTTTGTCGCTAAATCGAGCATTTCCGATACAGATAAATCGCTTCCTATTTCGTCATAAACTGCGGTGAGTCCCGCTGTGAAGTCAGATAGGCCCATAGTCTGAAGTTTCTCTGCAAGTGCCGCCATAAATATCCTCTGCGCACTAATTCTTCCGATATCACCTGTAGGGTAGATATTTCTTGTACGGACAAAAACCTCAGCCTCTTCGCCGTCAAGTGTATGAAGACCTTCTTCGATAGAAACTCCGTTGAGCTCCATATCAGCAGGAACATCTATTTCAATTCCACCGATAGCGTCAACTGCTTCAACAAATCCATCCATAGTTATCGTCACATAATGGTCAGACTCTATTCCAAAAGTATTCTCAATAACCTCTGCAAGAGCGGTAATACCCTCTGTGCCGTTGTATTCATAGTTTGCATAAACAGCATTGACTTTACCAGTTGGGAACTCATCATTTATATATGTATCCCTCGGTATCTGAAGTATGTTAACTTCGCCTGTCTCAACATAGTAGTTTAGATGAATAATAACGTCGGTAAGCTCTGAAGTTCTTCCCTCGTCATCGTCTATTCCTACAACAAGAATAGAGATAACACCATCTTCATCAGCCAGTACCCCTGTATCTACTTCGCCTGTATCTGGGTCAACGCCCCAGTCCTGCTCGCCTTTTGTACCACCTGAGAAAGGCTCTAAACTTAGTAGAACAATTGAACCAACTATAACTACAACCGAAATAATAATTATACCTATAAGAAAGCCTTTTAGCTTTCCACCGCTTTTCTTCTCCCCTGTATTCGCCATTAATTACACATCTCCTAAAAAAATAATATTCTCATTGTAAGCATCAATAGTTAGTGGGCAGATAGTTGACTTTGACTTCAAAAGCTCTTTTAAACTGCTTTTTAGCACTACCGCCATAGTTTTATCAATACTTTTAACCGACATTTCTCTTGCTTTATCTGCCGCTTTAAATGTTCTATCCTCGCTTGTATAGTCTGCAACATAGACTATTTTCTCAAGCAGTGACATACCAGCTCTTCCTGTACAGTGGTAGGCAACAGCATTTAATATATCTTTTGATACACCAAATCCCTCATCCTTTAAAAATTGAGAGGCTGCAAAACTGTGCAAAACTGCGCCCTCTCTTTTTGCGACATATAAAGGAAGTATACCACTCTTTCTGACTAATTGCAACAAAAAATCCTGTGGCGCCTCTTTTAGCATATCGTGTGCAAGCCCCGCTGTGAACGCCGCTCCCTGGTCAGATTTATGTATTTTAGCAAGTTTTTTTGCGGTAGTTGCAACATTCAAACTGTGTGAAAACCGCTTTTTACTCAAATTTTCTTCGATAAACTCATAAATTCTCTTGTCGGTTTTATTCATCTCTTTTCCCTTTATATATACTGTTTTCAACAATATAATCATAGACTTCCGGCACTAAAAACTCTCTGTTTTTTTGTATATCATCTCGAATTTCACTGCTCGAAATAACCGTTTCTTCTATCTTTGAAAAGATAAAGCTACCGCCCTCGCCATTTAAACTCTCTATCTCTTTTAAAATATCATCTTTGCTCTCTTGCTCCCTTGAAAAGACAACAAATGTCGCGAGTGTGAAAAGCTCTTTATATCGATACCACTTCCTAAAGTAAAAAAGCATATCTCCACCGATTATAAAGAAAATCTCGTCGTTTGGATATTTTTCTTTCAAGCTTTGCAAGGTGTATAGAGTGTAGCTATCCCGCTCGCTTTTAATCTCAATATCCAAAATTTCGCAACTCTCAAAATCAAAGGTTTTTTTGCAGAAAAAAAGCCTATCTGTGGCAGATGCAAACTCTAGCGCCGACTTATGAACAGGGTTTTTGCACGGAATAATAAGCAGTTTATCAAATGAAAACTGCTCACATGCCTCTTTAGCAATATTTCTATGTCCTATATGTGGCGGATTAAAACTGCCACCCAAAACCCCTATTTTCAAAGCACCCTCCGCTATATCTCAATTTTTGGGTCTTTGTGATTTTTCTTGTATAGAATTATCTTGCTTCCAACTGTCGCAACTACTATGCTATCTGTTCGCAGGGCAAGTTCAGTTGCAACACCCATAGGTGAACCCTCACTTGTTTCAAGAACACGCAGTTTTATAAGTTCTCTCTTTGCAAGCGCTTCTGAAACGAATTTCACTGTATCATCGCTTATATTTCCTTTTCCTATCTGCCCAATTGTCTCAATTTTCGAGGCAAGCCCTCTAAGTGTCGCACGCTGTTTTGATGTTATTGTCATATTAATCTCCATTCTGTGCACAGCACAAATAATTTTGAATAATCTCCGTACATAATGGAGATTATTTGGCATCTGCCGGCTGTGACGGCAGGCCATTTAACTAATTGATAACGTGATTTTTCACGCTATCTCCCTATCTTTATTGCCCACGCTTTAAACACGCAGAGCGAAAAACTAAAAGTGAGAGGAGTGAAGAGTTTTTTGTGTCGCTAAAGCGATAATTTTCACCTATTTCACAAGCTTCACATCTCTCGCTACCCCACCACTTAAAGCCCGTTTGCATATTTTAATTTAAATGTAATCTTTAAGTTCACTGTAAAATTTTCTCAGTGCCACTCCTCTGTGGCTAATTGCATC
>CAYJJJ010000063.1:0-11371 GCA_964370465.1 uncultured Oscillospiraceae bacterium | reverse complement strand
GCAGTTATTTTGTTTATCCTCTCACCTTTCATGCCGATGCTTATCATTGAATTGCATCTATTTTTCTTTCTAGACCACTATGCAAACGAGATTGTCGGTATGCTATCGATGTTCGTTTTTATAGCACTCGGAGTTGGACTGCTTATCTACACAAAGCTATCAACCCCACCTGAATACGGCACAAAGAAAGCTCCAAAACCTGTGGAGCCTGTTGAAACTGTATTTGTCGGTGAAAAGGCGGTGCAGTTTAAGAGATTTATCTCGCTATACTGGCTTGTTGTAGTCCTTGTATTTTTTGTTATGATCTTCTTTACCAACATTCCAAACAGTTGGTTTATCTGGCCGATTGCCGGGATACTAAGCGCTATTATTAAGGTTATATTTGAAATTATAAACGGGAGTGATGCAAAATGAGCAGAAAAAAATTCTTATATATAAAGCTTGCGCTTTTAATACTGCTTTTGCTTGTAGTCTTAGGGCTTGTTTTTAGAAGCTTTACCGGATTCGGTTTCTTTTCATTTAGTTTCGGCAACAATTTTAACGGTGAAGAGATAAAAACTGAAGAGATATATAGCTTTGATGGTATCGATAGCATTCAGATAGATGGAATTTCGCTTGATGTCAGAATTGAAAAAGGAACTGGCGATAGTGTCACCATGACTGATAACACTGCGACAAACGATGAATACACAAAAAACCGATACCTTGTAAATGGCGATGAGCTTATTTTTTGGGAGTATCGCGACTTTTTTGGAAATTCTGCGAACTTTGGTGAGATAGTTATAACTCTCCCGCCCGAGATATACTATAAAATTGAAATAAACACAGTTGATGGTGGCATTCAAATCCCCGACATTGAAATCGAAAACATCAGTATTAATGCCGTTGATAGCAATATAGAAATTTCGGCAAGTGGTGATAGCCTTGATATTAATACTGTCAACAGTGATATTTATTCTTACAACAGCTTCACCGACGTCGATATAAATTTAGTTGATGGAGATATTTATCTCACCGCCGATGAAAACAGCAAGAATATAGATGTGAACGGCGTTGCATGCAGTTTAAATGTTGAGCTTGTCGATATAGCGGAAGTTTCTGTCGATTTAACTTCTATCTCAGGAGGCATTAACAACGAATACGATGATATTTCTATTACAACTGAAAGCCCACTTAAAATAACTTTCGATGGGGTTGATGGCAGTGTTGATCTCTTTGATTGGAAATAAAACACTTTAGTAGCTAATGCTTTTTTGCAAGGTGGTGGCGCCCGCAGCGCCCGCACTTCGGTGCGGGCGTCGGCATTTATGCCGACATGGCAATTTTTCAAATTGCCGCTGCGGGCGACCCTTTCAGAAGCCAGAGAACAGATGTCAGAAGTCAGAGCCAGAGTTTAGAACTCAGAGTCCATAAACCAGAATCCATAAACAGAGATTACAAACAAGAAACCAAAACCCAGATATAAAAACTCAAAACCCAAAGCAGATATTTTAGCACAGAAAAACAGCCGATGCATTTTTTGCATCGGCTGTTTTATAATACAATGGTTTAGTCTACAATTTCCACCTTCGATTTAATAGTCACCTCGGGCATTAATTCTTCCGAAATAATCTGCATAATCTGCTCGAGTTTATCCTGGTCTATATCAGATAGCCGTTCACGCATTCTATCTACAACCACCTCGATGTAATCATATGTTATACCAATATAGTTTAGATATTTCTCAGTCACTTCAAGGTAAAACTCCCTCTTATCAACTGGATTTTGCACCTTTTTGATATACCCTTTTTTTATAAGGCTATTCACCTTATATGTTGCATTTGGCGATGAAATCTGTGCAAACTCGGCAAACTCCTTTATAGTTGGCCTGTCAAGCGCATAGATTACCTCAACGCAAAATGTCTCCACTACCGAAAGGCTCGCCTCTCTCTTCTCAAACTGAGCAAAGACTGTTCGATAAAATTTCAGCTTAAATTTTGTGTATATCTCAGAAAAATATCTCTCTAACATTATATAATACCACTCCGCAATCACGATTAATCAACTATAGCAAAAGATAACTCGCCCATGCAAGCCACTTTTCCGTCAACTGTTGCTTTGACAGTTCCAAAGCCGACTCTTCCTCTGTACTTTGTTATTTTACAATTCAACACAAGCTGGTCCCCTGGAACTACTTGGCGTTTAAACCTTGCATTTTTAATGCCGCCAAAAAGAGCTGTTTTCCCTTTAAACTCAGGTAGGGATAACATAGCAATAGCGCCGATTTGTGCAAGAGCCTCAACAACAAGCACGCCTGGCATAACAGGATAATTTGGGAAATGCCCCTGATAGAAATACTCTGTCGCAGTTGTGTTTTTAATTCCAGTTGCCGAAACTCCAGGCTCGAGTTCAGTCACCTTATCGACAAGCAGAAAAGGATATCTATGTGGAATTATCTCTTTTATTTCGTTTATACCAAGCTCCATTATTAAACCCTCTTAAATATAAGTACTGCATTGTGTCCGCCAAATCCAAGTGAGGTTGACATTCCGTATTCGCAGTCCATCTCTTTCTTTATATTCTTAACAACATTTAAGTCGCACTCGGGGTCTTCCACCTGATAGCCGATTGTCGGTAGGGCAACGCCCTCTTTTAATGAAAGAGCCGTCATAATCCCCTCAACTCCGCCAGCCGCACCGAGCAGATGTCCAGTCATCGACTTTGTTCCCGATACAAGAACATTCGGAGCATGCTCACCAAACGCAAGTCTCACCGACATAGTCTCGCACTTATCGTTCATCGGTGTTGAAGTTGCATGAGCGTTTAGGTATCCAACATCAGATGGAGCGATATTTGCATCTTTGATAGCAGCAGTTATCGCCTTTGCAGCCCCGCTTCCATCTTCTGATGGCGCAGTCATATGGAAAGCATCACAAGTTGAACCATAGCCCACAACTTCACCTAAAATCTCAGCTCCCCTTGCAACTGCATGCTCATACTCTTCAAGGACAATAATTCCAGCACCCTCACCCATAACAAAGCCACTTCTCTCTTTGTCAAAAGGAATTGAAGCTCTCTTTGGGTCGTTTGTTTCACAGAGCGCTTTTATCGTTGTAAAACCGCCTATGCCGAGTGGGGTAATAGTAGCTTCACAGCCACCGGTAACCGCAACTGATGCGTAGCCATCGCGAATAGCACGGAAAGAGTCGCCAATTGCATTTGTAGCAGATGCACAAGCAGTTACAACGCTTGTACAGCTTCCCTTAAAGCCGTATTTTATAGCAACAGCACCTGCCGCCATATTAATAATAGACATTGGAATAAAGAAAGGAGAAACCCTATCAAACCCTTTTTCAAGGCCTTTAGTCTGCTCGATTTCTATATTTTCAAGTCCACCGATACCGCTTGCTATGTTGACAATGCAATCGTCTAAATCGGTGTTTTCAGCGGTAATTCCACTCTGCTCTACAGCCTCTTGTGACGCTACAAGCGCAAACTGGGTGAACTTTGCATATCTTCTCTGATTTTTCTTATCGACGAATTTTTCCATCTCGAGGTTTTTGACCTCAGCTGAGATTTTAACCTTTTGACTTTCGGTATTAAATCTTTTTGTGAAATCTATTCCACAGACGCCGTTTTTAGCGTTTTCAAACATCTCAGGAACAGTATTTCCGATAGGGCTTACCGCCCCCATGCCTGTAATAACAACTCTTCTCTTCATGATACTCTCCTTATCTCATCGACATTCCGCCATCAACCGACAGCGTCTGCCCTGTTATATATCTCGCACCCTCAGATGCTAGGAAGACAACTGCCGCCGCAATGTCAGCACCTGTTCCAAAATCTGAAAGTGGAATCTGCTCTTTCATCTTATCCTTTATCTCATCGGACAAACTATCAGTCATATCTGAAATAATAAAGCCTGGCGCTATCGCATTAACTGTTACATTTCGACTTGCAATCTCTTTTGCAAAAGCCTTTGTCATTCCGATAAGCCCCGCTTTTGATGCGCAGTAGTTCGTCTGGCCAGCGTTTCCAAGTAGTCCCACAACGCTCGACATATTTATAATTCTGCCGCTGCGCTGTTTCATCATCGTTCTTGTAACCGCTTTTGTCATATTAAATGCGCCTTTTAAGTTTATATCGATAACCGCATCAAAATCCTCTTCCGACATGCGCATTAGAAGATTATCCTTTGTTATCCCTGCATTATTCACAAGAATATCAATACTGCCAAACTCTTTTGTTGCAGTATCTGCAAGGAGTCTGCAGTCGTCCGGTTTTGAAACATCCGCCTTCACGGTTATAGCGCAAACTCCCATTTCTTTGCATTCTTGCGCAGTCTGCGCCGCCGCGCTCTCACTTGAAGCATAATTTATTATAAGGTTTACACCCTCTTTCGCAAGTGCCAGACAAACCGCTCTGCCTATACCCTTGCCACCACCTGTTACAATAGCTGTTTTGTTTTTCATCTTATGCTCCTTCGCTCAATATTTTACTTATAGTTAATTCAAAGCTCGCCATATCTTCTATATTATATAGAGTTATATCCGAAACAGTCTTTTTAATAAAACCGCATAGCGTTTTCCCCTGACCGATTTCTATAACTGTATCAACGCCAAGCTCCTTTATGTAGTTTATCGACTGCTCAAAGTTCACCTGACTTTTAACCTGTTTTGCAAGTAGTTTCTTTAGCTCGTCTGTGTCTTTCGGCTCTCTTGCAACGGTATTTAAAATAACGGGGATTTTTGGTGCGTTAAACTGCTCGCTCACAAATCTCTCAGATAGCGCTAAATAAGCGGGCTCCATAACCTGCGTGTGGAAAGCACCCTCGGTATCGAGGAAAACAGCTCTCTTAGCTCCAGCTTCTTTGCAGAGCTCTGCCGCACGCTCAACTGCCGCTCTCTCGCCTGAAATAACAATTTGTCCCGGGCAGTTTCTATTTGCAACAGCCACTATTCCAAGTGAACTTGCCGCATTGCAACACTCTTCTATCCTCTCGCTTGCAAGGCCTAAGATAGCCGCCATCTTGCAGTCTATCCCAGCCGCCGCTTTGGTCATCTGCTCCGCTCGGAAGTTTATTATATCAACTACCTGTTTTTTCTCGAAAACACCTGCACTGTAAAGCGCTGAATATTCTCCGAGACTCAGTCCCATAGAAACTTCAGGGGTTATACCTTTATCACGCAGCATCTCGGTGACGCCTACGCAAAATGCAGTCATAATACCTTGAGTGTTTATAGTTTTCGATAAAATCTCTTGCTCACCGCTAAAGGCAATCTCTCTTTTTTCGGGTGATAGTAGGTCAAAAGCCTCTTTAAATATTTCGCTATTTTGGTACAAATCAGCGCCCATACCAACTTTTTGGCTCCCCTGCCCCGAATAGACAAATGCAATCTTCATAATAACTCCCGTAATCTTTTATATTTTACCCGACTTTATATCGCCCTTTACAGCCTCATACTGGGCATATAAATCTGCAAATATCTCGCCGATAGGTTTAATCTCACAAGCCATACCTGCAACCTGACCCGCCATAACGCTACCTCTCGAAGTATCACCCTCGTGAACAGCACGGCGAAGCGCTCCAAGAGTCATCTGCTCAAGTGCCATCTTGTCAGCACCACTCTGCTCGAGTTTTATATGCTCACGTGTCATCTGATTTTTAAGAACACGAACTGGAACACCAGATGCTCTACCTGTTACAACAGTGTCGGTGTCTTTTGCTTTGACAACCGCCTCTTTGTAGTTTTGGTGCACTGGGCACTCATCGCTTGTAAGTAGCACTGTTCCTATCTGAACACCTGTAGCGCCAAGAATTTCAGCTGCAAGCATCTGTCTGCCAGAAGCTATGCCACCCGCCGCAACAACTGGGATATCAACTGCCGCTACAACCTGTGGGATAAGCGCCATTGTTGTTGTTTCGCCAACGTGTCCACCGCTCTCTGTTCCCTCAGCTATAACACCGTCAGCGCCACTCTTCTCCATTCTCTTAGCAAGTGCTACTGATGGCACAACTGGGAAAACGGTAATTCCAGCCTCTTTCCATTTCGCCATATATTTACCGGGGCTTCCAGCACCAGTTGTTATAAATTTAATACCCTCTTCTATAATAACATCTGCAATCTCATCTATATGCGGATTCATAAGCATAAGATTTATTCCAAAAGGCTTATCTGTTAAACTTCTGCATTTTGCTATCTGCTCTCTCACCTGATCAGGCGTCATAGTTGCTGTTGCAATAACCGCCATAGCGCCGTTATTAACAACTGCCGCTACAAACTCCGCCGTTGAAATATTCGCCATAGCGCCTGCAATATATGGGTATTTTGTTCCTAAAATCTCATTTAGTTTCATAATAAATTCTCCCTTTATCCGTTTATTAGAATAGCGCCGTAAGTAAGTCCGCCACCAAATCCAACGCAAATCATCTTTTTGCCCTCTATGCTATCTTGCAGTGCAAGGGTCATCGGTATCGATGCCGCAGAGGTATTGCCAAATTTATCGAGTGTTATTGCAAACTTCGACTCATCAATTTTCAGCTTCTTTACAACATAATCAATTATTCTCTTATTCGCCTGATGTGGCACAAACAAATCTATATCATCGGCATTTAGATTTGTTCTTCTTAAAATTTCACTGACCGAATAGTTCATCTTCTCAGTTGCAAATCTAAAAACCTGCTTGCCATCCATCGCTATAAGTCCGCTCTCTTCATCGGTACGCAAAACATTTTTATCATCGTGAACATACCCTGAAATATAGCAGTAGTCGAGGCTATCATCTCTTTTAATAATAGCGGCACCCGCGCCATCGCCAAATAAAACAGCTGTCCCTCTGTCATCAAAGTTTATAAACTTCGATAAAACTTCACTACCAAGTACTAGCGCATACTTATCGCTCTTATCTGCAAGTAGCGAGTGGGCAACATTTAGAGCAGTTACAAATCCTGTGCATGCGGTGTTTAAATCAAAAACTATAGTTTCCTCTAAAAGCCCTATGTTTTTTGCTACTCTGCTTGCAAGAGATGGCATATGTGTGGTCGGGGTAAATGTTGCAATAATTATTACCGCTATATCAGATACATCTAAACCGCTTTTTTGGAGCGCCATTTTTGCGGCATCTGTTGCGAGCGTTTCGTTGCTTTGCCCATCATCTACAAATCTGCGCTCCAGAATACCCGTTCTTGTTCTAATCCACTCGTCAGAGGTGTCGATAATCTTCTCAAAGTCGGAATTTGTAAAAACCTTATCAGCCACTCCAATTCCTGTCGCTACAATTTTTATCCCCACTATATAACCTCTAACTTTCTGCCGATTTCACGCATTTTTTTGTATCTATCAGCTTTTAGCCAATCACCTTTATGCGCTTTTAATTCACGTAAGTGGTCCGAAATCGCCCTGTCGAGTGCAAAGAATAGTTTCGCTGTGTCTATCCCCTCTTTTTTAAGGGTTTCTTTTATAATTGTATCCGCTATCCCAAACTCTTTTAAATCGTAAGCGGTTAGTTTCATAATCTCCGCCGCCTCTTGCCAACGCGACGCATCTTTCCAGAGAATAGATGCAAATCCCTCTGGCGATAGAACTGAGAAAACAGCATTCTCAAGCATTAGTATTCTGTTTGCCGCAGCGAGTGCGAGCGCACCACCGCTACCACCCTCTCCCGTTATAACCGAGATAACAGGAACGGTGAGCTCTGATAAAAGGGTGAGTGAGCTTGCAATAGCCTCGCCCTGTCCGTGCTGTTCAGCTTCAAGACCGGGGTATGCTCCTGGTGTATCGACAAATGTTATGATAGGGCGGCGAAACTTCTCCGCCTGACGCATAAGTCGCTGAGCTTTTCTGTAGCCCGCTGGATTCGTCATACCAAAGTTATAGCGAACATTCTCCTCTAGGGTTTTTCCCTTACGGTGTCCTATAACTGTTACCGGGGTACCCTTATACATCGCAATTCCACCGAGAATGCTCTCATCCTCTTTATAAGCTCTGTCGCCCGCAAGCGGAATAAAATCCTCAAAAAGGCGCTCTATATAATCGTCTATATTCGGTCGTTTCGGGTCTCTTGCTATAATAACCCTCTGCGCCGCCGTTAAATTACTGTTCATATCACTATTTCCTACCATGCATCTTTAGAATTTTTTCGATAGTTTCTTTCATTTCCGCTCGCTCGACTATCATATCGACAAATCCGCATTCAAGCAAAAACTCGGCACTCTGAAATCCCTCTGGCAGTTTTTGCTTTATAGTCTGCTCGATAACACGAGGGCCTGCAAATCCGATAAGCGCTTTTGGCTCAGCTATTATTATATCACCGAGTGAAGCGTAACTTGCGGTGACACCGCCTGTTGTTGGGTTTGTCATAACGCTTATATATAAAAGGCCACGCTCGCTGTGCGCCTGCAAAGCAAACGAGGTTTTCGCCATCTGAAAGAGCGAGAAAATTCCCTCTTGCATACGAGCACCACCTGAGGCGTTAAAGATTATAACTGGAAGCCCTCTCTTTGTTGCATACTCAAATGTGAGCGCTATCTTCTCGCCAGTTGCCGCCGCAAGGGAACCCATTAGAAACCTTGTGTCCATCGCTATTACGCAAGCTCTGATACCGCCGATATTGCCAATAGCACAGACGACCGACTCATTAAGCCCTGTTTTTTCTTTGAGCCCTGAAATTTTCTCTTTGTATCCTGGAAAATTTAATGGGTCTGTCGTACCTATCTCATCAAAAACCCTTTTATAGCTTTTATCATCGAATATACTGTCAATTCTGCGCCTTGCGGACATCGGGAAATAGTACCCACAATGTGGACAGATACTTCTGTTTTCAACGAGCTGTTTTGAATCGAGCTCAGTTGCACACTGTTTGCAGTTAAGTTTTTTCGGTCCGCCAGTTTGCTCAGCTGGCGCTGGTCGGAGGGTCTTTAAGTTGTTTAAAAATTCTTTTTTTCGATTAAATGGATTCATTATTTATCACTTGCCTTTTTATAAGCGTTTAAAATTTCGTCTATCTGCTCGGCTATAAAGCTTGTATCATAGTCGCCACGCAGAATTTTCTTGTTATACATCAAAAGATGCTGGAAATCAATAGTAGTGTCAACACCTGTGATAATAGTTTCTTCAAGCGCTCTTCTCATCTTGCGGATAGCCGCAAGGCGGTTTTCACCATGCACTATTATCTTCGCTATCATCGAGTCGTAGAAAGGTTGGAGCGCCATACCGTTATAAACTCCACTGTCAATTCGAACACCGTTTCCACCGGCAAACTGGACAAACTCAAATTTTCCAGCGCACGGAGCGAAGTTATTGTGGACATTCTCCGCATTAATTCGGCACTCGATAGCATGCCCTTTGAAGGTCACTTCGCTAAAGCTTAGCGGCAGGTTTGAAGCAACACGAAGTTGCTCTTTAACTATATCAATCCCAGTTATCATCTCGGTTACTGGGTGCTCAACCTGAATTCGAGTATTCATCTCGATAAAATAAAACTCACCGCTTTTATCGAGGATAAACTCAATTGTACCTGCATTTGTGTAGTTTGCAGCTTTTGCCGCTTTTATAGCCGCCGCACCCATTTTTTCTCGCAGTTCTTTTGAGAGCGCTGGTGATGGAGCTTCCTCGAGAAGTTTTTGCCCTCTTCTTTGAACAGAGCAGTCCCTCTCGCCGAGGTGGAAGGTATTTCCGTAATTATCAGCTAATATCTGAAACTCTATATGCTTTGGCGACTCGATAAACTTTTCAAGATAAAGACCATCGTCTGCAAAGCAGTTTTGTGCTTCAAGAGAAGCCGACTGATAGTTTGGCAGCATCTCTTCTGTACAGGTTACAACTCTTATACCACGACCGCCGCCGCCACTTCGAGCCTTTAGCAAAACAGGATAGCCTATCTTCTCTGCAAGCTCTGTCGCCTCATCAACCGATGATAAAATACCATCAGAGCCTGGAGGAGTTGCAACACCTGCCTCTTTCATTAAAGCCCTTGCACGAGCTTTGTTTCCCATATTATCAATAGTATCGGCAGATGGACCGATAAAGCGAAGACCGTTTTTCTCACAAAGTCTTGCAAAATCCGAGTTCTCCGATAAAAATCCATACCCTGGGTGAACGCCATCACAACCTGTTGTAACTGCCGCTGTAATAATATTGTTTATATTAAGGTAGCTGTCCGCCGATTTCGCAGGGCCTACGCAGACTGCAAATGTAGCAGTTAGCACATGCAGAGCATCTTTATCGGCGGTCGAATAAATTGCAACCGTTTCGATATTGAGTTCTCTGCAAGCACGAATTATGCGAACGGCAATCTCGCCCCTGTTCGCAACTAATACTCTTTTAAGCATTATTCCACCTCAAAAAGTAGATCGTCAAAAGCAACGACCGCCTCGTTTGCACAGGCTATATTTTTAATAACACCATCTATCGGTGAAACAACTTCATTCATCATCTTCATAGCCTCAAGCAGACATAGCACCTGACCTTTTGAAACGCTCTCACCAACAGAAACAAACGGTTTCTCGCCCGGCGCTGGTGACGCATAGAAAACACCTACAAGTGGCGCGCGCACCTTTGTTGTGTTACTGTTCGAAGTGTCTGGTGCAGACACCGAAGAATCGCTTACCGCCACTGGCGCTTGTGCAGGCATTGCAGACGGCACAGGCATCGGCATAAAGCTTGGCGCTTTTGGCGCGAATGCTTCCGCTTTTTCAAGGACAAGTTTCTCATCCTCTACTTTATATTCCATTCTTGCAATACTGCTTTTTTCAAAAAACTCCGCTAATTTTAAAACATCAATTTTAGACATACCTTATCTCCATTCCGCCGAAAACGGCTTACATATAAAAATCCCAAATAATGTTGGGATAATCTCTTGAAATTCTCAAAACCTATAACGGTTTTATAAATAAATTTAGTTTAATTTTCCCTCAATTAGAGAAACGATATCCTCGATGGTTTTAAGCTCTGCAAGCTCCTCATCGGATATAGATATATCAAATTTTTCCTCGAGTGCCATATTAACTTCAACCGCATCAAGACTATCAACACCTAAATCCTCTTGCAGTTTTGTGTTTTCCGTTAAACTATCTATATCGCAGTTTATAGTTTCTGCTACTACCTCACATACTTCTCTTATCATTATTTCCTCCATAAGTCAAAAAATTACAAATTTTTAATTAAATTATTTTACTTAAAACATTTTAATTATTATATCAATTTGAGCTCTAGTTGTCAAGTTTCACAAATTAATGTTTACATTTAGGACATATTAAACAGCATTTTTATAAACAATTACTATTTGCAAAAAATGTGCTAAACGGCACATTAAAGAAAACTAATCATATGGTAATATAATACAAATAACCTGTATATGAGATGCAGAAACTCACCTTGTAGTATTGTAGGGA
>CAYJJJ010000062.1:0-11598 GCA_964370465.1 uncultured Oscillospiraceae bacterium | reverse complement strand
TCCGAGAGTGCATCTCGCTCCTCTTTGAAGTCATTAAATGTTGAGCTAACAAACAGCCTGATAATATTTTTATCCATAATTTATCTCCACCAACTTACCCCAAAATCTTCTACTTGATTGCTAATCTTTCTTTAATATGATTATACACCGATATTTAACTATTTCAATTATTTAAATAACCAAATTTTTCAAAGTATGTCACGCAAAGGAAATTGTATTGATAGTTCTGTTATGAAAAATTTCTTTGGGGTTTTAAAGCAAGAGATTTATTATGGCACAACCTTTTATAGTTTTTATGAACTGAAACCAGCAATAGAAAAATATATTGAGTATTATAACATCAAAAGAACAAAGCAAAAGCTTGGTTATTTTAGCCTGTGGAATATAGGCAAAACTGCCAAGTTGCATAAAAATAGTGTAGTAACATCAGTTACTACACTATCAGGTCTAACTTTTGGGGGTCGGTACACACTCTACAGCTTTAAATTTAATCTAACTATCTTTGCCATATTGGTATCCGTTGCCACTGCCTTGATTTTGGCCGTTCGTATCGGGATTACCATTATAATTTTGATTTTGATTGTTTCCGTTTGGAATGCCATCGCCGTCCCCATTGCCTTGCGTGAGGATATCTTCATCTAAAACTCCATCGCTTTCTATCATTTCGCGAATAACTTTCATCGGCAAATTAGCAATTTCAGTCACCTCTACACTCGAATTTACTTCTAAAAGCTCTAAATATGCACGATACTTTCCAAAAGATATATCATTTTCTAAAGCCTGTTCTTTTAGCTCGATATTCGCAGAGTGGAACGAGATATTTTGATTGTTAAAACCACAATTTTCAATCCCCTGAATAATCTCATCGCTTTTATCTGAAATAACGGTGATTTCAGTATAGCTGTCGGTAAAGTCAGCAAAGCTTTCTGTATCATCAAGCAGTTCTAACGCTTCAAGGTAACTTAAGTTGTTAAGGCTTACAGAGTTTACAATTTCTTCGCCATCTTCGTTGCTTGCCGATACCCCAATAACTCTATCAAAAGTGTTGATAGAAAGTTCAATGGAGGGGTTTATGTCGATGCTGATATAAGAAACCGGTGTAAAATAGATGCCCCCGAAAACAATTATCGCAACCGCTGCCATAATTGGCGCGAGCTTATATCCTAAATGAATATGTTTCTTTGCTTTTTTTGCAGTAATTTTTTCAAAAGTTTTGCTTTTTAGGTTTTCGTCAGCACGAATTTCCAAAAAAGCATTTTTAATTTTACCACTCATGCTGGCTACCTCCTAAAATATTTTTGAGCCTATCTCTGCCACGAGCGAGCAGAGTATAGATTGTGTTTGCGCCCTTATTCAAGATTTTCCCGATTTCCACTGCTGAATACCCCTCGAAGTAGTGCAGGTAAATTGCGATTTTATACTTTTCTGGTAATTTCATAACTGCTTCTCTTATATATTCATTTTCGTTAAAATCCGTTTCAGTCTTAATTTCAGAAATTTCATCAATAGACAAAGAGTTTTTGCGAAAAAAACTTTTAAGCATGTCTTTACACTCGTTAATCGTCACACGAATAAACCACGCTTTTTTATGTTCCTCACTTTCAAAATGAGCAGAACTTTTATAATATTTTATAAAGACATTTTGAAAAATGTCCTCAGTGTCTGCCATATTTTTAAGATAAACAACGCAAATTCGCTTGACTGTATCTGCGTAAATATCTATGGCAACTTTTAAGTCCTGCTCATCTCTCATAGCTTGCTCCTTAGTTTCTATTTCTGCCTCTGCCTTGTCCTGCGTTTTTGCCTTGTCCGCCCTGCGCTTCATTTAAGTTTGCACCTGTGCCTATATTATCGCAAACACCGTCGCCGTCAGTATCTTCAAAGTTTGACCCAACACCGCTGCCTATATTATCGCAAACACCGTCGCCATCGAAGTCTTTGAAATATCCGCCTATGCCACTGCCGATATTATCATTTATACCATCTCCGTCGTTATCAATAAAACGACCGCCATTTTTACCTTTAGCTATGCCGATATACAGCCCTGTGTTATCACAAATCCCATCGCCATCAGCGTCTACAAAGTTTGAATATCTGCTGACAATATCGGAAACTGCGTTGCCGTCGGTGTTTCCGTAGTTTGCGCCTTTCCAAGTTGTCGCTGCAAAAGCTGTTGTCGCACTTGCCGAAATCAATATCGCCGCTGTTAATCCTAATGTAATGATTTTTTTCATCTTTAGTTCCTCCAAATAATAAATTTATTAAGACTTTTTTGCCTTTTCAATTGTAATACGAGCGGGAGAAACAAATCCTTTCAAAAAATCTATATATATTTTAACATAATATGTAAGGGTTATAAATATAGTTTTCTAATGCAAGCTATATATTAATTTTTCACTTGACATAGAGATTAAAATACAGTATATTAGTAATTGCTAATATACTGTAAAGAAGGTTGATATATTGAAGAGCAAGAAAGTGGCGAGGGTTGGTAAATTTTGTGTAGCCTGTGGAACTTGTATTCGCGAGTGTCCGTTTGGTGCGATTAATATAACGAATGGAGTGCGGGCGAGGGTGAACGGCGAGTTGTGTGTCGGCTGTGGTAAATGCAGTAAAATCTGCCCTGCATCTGTAATCGAAATCGTTGCTCGTGAGGTGGATTATGAAAACTAAAAAATGGTACGATTATCTTTGGATCGTTGAAATATCGTATTTCGCATTGGGTTTCTTAAATATCCTCTTCGCTTGGATAGGTATGATATTTTTCCTAACACCGCTTGCAATCGCTGTTATCACAGGCAATAAAGGCTATTGCCACAGATACTGCGGCAGAGGGCAACTGTTTGCGCTTTTGGGCAAAAAGCTCTCACGAAATAAGCCGCTACCGAAATTTGCCCGCACAAGTTATTTTAGATATGGCTTTTTAGCTTTTTTTATGATTATGTTTTTGAATATGATTTTCACGACATATCTTGTATTTGCAGGAAGTGCAAGTTTATCTGAGGTGCTCACACTTCTTTGGACCTTTAATCTACCGTGGGATTTTGCATATACTTTAAATGTCGCACCTTGGATTGCACAATATGCATTCGGTTTTTACAGCGTTATGCTGACATCAACTATCATAGGTATCGCAACAATGGTATTTTTCAAGCCTCGTGGGTTTTGCGTTTATTGTCCGATGGGGACGATGACACAGGGGATTTGTAAACTTAAAAATGGAGGAAACAAAAATGGAAGAGATGAGAGCTAAGGCGAGGGAAGTTAGTGATTTATTAAAGACACTTGCGAATGAAAACAGGTTGCTGATTTTGTGCGAGCTTGTACAGGAGCCTAAAAGCGTTTCTGACCTGCTCCAAAAACTGCCGATTACTCAATCCGGTATTTCTCAACATCTCGCCATTTTAAAAGCAAATGGCATTTTGGACTATGAGAAAAAAGCGCAAACTGTTTTATACCGCATTAAAGATGAGCGAATTTACAAAATAATGCAGGATTTAAAGGAACTTTACTGCAAGTAGAAAGAGGGAAAAACAAGATGAATAATGAAAAACTGATAGTTATAAATGAGCGATGTCCGCAAAACCACAAATGTCCATCGGTCGCAGTTTGCCCTGTAGATGCCCTAATACAGACAGGATTTAGCGCACCTGTTGTCGATGAAAGTAAATGCATAAAATGCGGTAAATGCGTGAAATTTTGCCCGAAAAAAGCGCTTGTGTTTTCAGTGTAATGCGGCAGGGTGTTTGCAAAGTTAATGCTGAAATACAAGATGAAAAATAAATTACCCCATAACTTTATTTTGCTTTTCATTCTACTCTTTAAAAGTATATACTTAAAAACAGCCGACAAGGTGGATTTAATCGCCACTTTGTCAGCTGTTTTTCTATTATATTGCTTTATTTATTTTCAGTAATGATTATGGCTGTTTGCCGATATAGGCAAGTATTCCGCCGTCGACATAGAGGATATGACCGTTTACAAAATTGCTCGCGTCACTTGCAAGGAATACAGCAGGGCCTGAAAGGTCCTCTGGGGTGCCCCAGCGCTCTGCTGGTGTTTTTGCTATTATGAAACTATCAAATGGGTGTTTTGAACCATCTGGCCCAGTTTCACGAAGTGGCGCTGTTTGCGGGGTTGCTATATATCCGGGTCCTATTCCGTTGCACTGGATATTATACTGACCATACTCTGAGCAGATATTTTTCGTAAGCATCTTAAGCCCGCCTTTAGCCGCTGCATAAGCAGATACGGTTTCTCTGCCGAGCTCACTCATCATCGAGCAGACATTGATGATTTTGCCGTGTCCTTTTTCTATCATAGCGGGTATTACCGCTTTTGAAACGATAAAAGGTGCATTGAGGTCAACGTCTATAACCTGGCGAAAATCCTTTGCGCTCATCTCGCACATAGGAATGCGCTTAATAATACCTGCGTTGTTTACAAGAATATCGATAACTCCGACATCTTTTTTAACCTCTGCTACCATATTGTTTACAGCTTCTTCATCGGTAACATCGCATACATATCCGTGCGCTGTGATACCGTCTGCCTTGTAATTTGCAAGACCTTTATCGACCATCTCTTGGTTTATATCGTTGAAAACTATAGTTGCGCCGGCATCTGCAAGCGCTTTTGCCATAGCATAACCGATACCATAGCTTGCACCGGTGATTAGAGCGATTTTTCCTTTTAAGCTAAACATTTCAATACTCCAATCTTACTTTAATTTGTTAACAGCGATAACATCCATATCGTCAAACGCTTGGTTTTCTCCGCCCATCGCCCAGATAAAGTTGTATGAAGATGTGCCGCAACCACTGTGGATACTCCAGCTCGGGCTTATTGCAGCATCGCCGCTTTTCATAACTATATGGCGGGTTTCATCTGGCTCTCCCATATAATGGAAGACTGCATTGTCCTCTGAGAAATCAAAGTAGGTGTAAACTTCCATTCTGCGCTCGTGGGTATGCGCTGGCATTGTATTCCAAACGTTGCCCTCTTCAAGCTCGGTGAGTCCCATTAGAAGCTGGCAGGTAGGGAGCACATCTGGGTGGATAAACTGGTTAATTACCCTTTTATTTGAAGTTGCGTTATCGCCAAGAGGTTTTTTTGCCGCATCAGCTATAGTTAGCAGTTTTGTTTCGTAGCTTGTGTGGGCAGGTGCACTTACCATATAGAATTTTGCTGGTGCGTTTTTATCATCACTTGCAAACAAAACTTCTTTTGCGCCTTTTGTTATATATAGGCAGTCTTTGTTGTTTAAAGCGTAACTTGTTCCGTCAACCTTAATAGTACCGCTGTTTCCGATATTAAAGATCCCGATTTCACGTCTTTCAAGGAAATATTTTGTGCCGAAGTTTGCCCAGCAATCTAAATCTTGCTCGATATTAATCTCTTTATCTGTCGGCATACAGCCCATAGTTACCATGCGGTCGATATGCGAGTAAACACTTACAACCTTATTTGCAACATATAAGTTTTCAATTAAAAACTCATCTCTTATTTCCTGTGTGGTATATCTTTTAAAATCTTTTTGGTTTGCACTATAACGAATATCCATTTTATTCTCCTTATTTTATATCTTTTAGCCCAGTATCATATTTGGTAGCCATGTAACTATCTCCGGTATCAGCGTTACTAAAAGCAGACTGATAATCAGCGGCACTAAGAATGGCAGTATGTTTTTGTATAAACTCTCGAGTTTAATTTTGTTTACATCTGAAATAACAAACAGACAAACTCCGAACGGTGGTGTTACCTGACCTATCATGAGGTTTAGAACTATAACAACACCAAAGTGGGTAAGGTCAAGACCAAGACCATTTGCTATCGGCAGCAATACAGGGAGCATAAGTGTTAGAATAGCGCCAGGCTCCATTATCATACCGAGAATTAGCAAAATAACATTTATTACAAGCAAGATAACAACTGGATTTCGCGAAATTGATAGTATCATATCTGCAAGTTGTCTTGAAATTCCCTCATTTGCCATAACATATGTAAAGAGGGTTGAAACGCCTATTATAAATAGGGTATTAGCTGAGGACAGCGCTGAATCGAGCACGCATTTTTTGAAAGATTCCCAGTTTATTGAGCGGTATACAAATAATGCTATAACAAGTGAATAGATAACAGCGATACTTGAAGCCTCTGTAGGTGTGAACCAGCCCATTGTGAATCCCGATAGTATTATTAGCGGAGTGATAAGGGCGGGAACTGATTTTACAAACTGAACAATAAGTCTTCTTAGATTAAAGGCTGTACGCTCATATTTGCGCTTAACTGCAAAGTAGTAAATCATTATCATTAAAAGCAGTCCCATAAGAACGCCTGGGACAACACCGCCGACAAAAAGCCGCTCAACGCTAACACTCGCAATCGAGCCATAGATTATAAGTGGAATAGACGGTGGGAAGATAGGTCCTATAACCGAACTTGAAGCGGTAACTGCCGCTGAGAAGTCCTCATCGTAGCCGTTTTTCTTCATAGCTTCCATCTCGATAGCGCCAAGTCCGCCAGCATCTGCAACAGCAGAGCCCGACATGCCTGCAAATATAATGCTTGCAACAACATTTGAGTGACCAAGTCCGCCTGGAATCCATCCGACTAGGCATTTAGCTGTATCGAAGATTTTCTCGGTTATTTTGCCAGCATTCATAAGGTTTCCGGCAAATATAAATAGTGGTACTGCTATGAGCAGGTATGAATCTATACCTGAAACCATCTTCTGCCCGATAACTATTAGTGGATAATCAAGAGCTAAACATCCAAGCACAGCTGACATACCGATAGATATACTGATAGGCACGCCTACAACAAGTAAAATTACAAATGCAATTAAAAATACTTCCATTATTTAGCTCCCCCTTTCCCACTTTTAAGCAGTAATATCTGGTTAATAATATCGTAAACTGTTCTGATTGCTATATAGGCGCCCGCAATCATCATAGGAGCATACTGAACTGTATACGGCATCCAGGGAATAGTTGCATAGAATCTCGTATTAACAAATGGGTATTGAAGTGTGAAAGCATAGACCATAGTTATGCCAAGAAGCAAACTTGCAATTTTATTTGCAAAATATAGTATCTCTCGCACTGCACCTTTAGACTTATTGACCAAGAAATCAAGCCTCATAAGTCCACTGCGGTAGTATAGCGGTATAATGCCTATAAATGCCATCCACAAAAATAGTATTCCGCATATTTCTATTGTAGCTCTAAATGAGCCGTTGAAAATGTTTCTGTTTATTAGCTCTGATAGTATAACGATAACAATTCCACCGACCGCTATCATACAGATAACTTCTGCAATTTTGCTGATTATGTAGGTGATTTTATCATATAGTTTCATTGATACACCTCTCTCTTAAGATATAAAAGTGTGTGGTAGTTTTATAAAAGATGATAAAATTATTGTGGGACAGGTTCTGCCCCACAATAAAAGTTTATATTCTTATTTTAATATGCTGTCGATAATTTCCTGGTCGTACCAAACTTCTGATGAGTATCTCTCGTAGTACTCTGGAATTCCACCGAGTTTCTCTTTGAAGCTCTCTGTATCAGGAGCATCTACAAACTCAACGCCAGCTTCTTTAAGTGTTTCTGTTGCTGAAACGTTGTCTGCTTCGATTGTATCAAATGAGTATTTCGCAGCTACAACAGCTTGCTCCTCGAGAATTGCTTGTTGCTCTGGTGTTAGTCCGTTCCAAGTTTCAGCGTTTGCTGCCATTGTACAACCCATCCACATGTAGTTGATGTTTGAGAAGTGCTCGATATCATCATAAGTTGCGTTTGAAACAAGGTGATATGTTGCATTGTCCTGACCTTCAGCAGTACCGTTTGAAAGTGCTATTGAAAGCTCGTTTAGTGCAAGTGCCACAGGAACTGCACCTAGTGCTTCCCAACAATCAAGGTACATCTGGCTTGTTGGTACACGGATTTTTAATCCCTCAACGTCAGCTGCAGAGTTGATAGCGCGGTTTGTTGTTGATATATGGCGCATACCGTTGTCACCCTGTGATAGGTATACAAGACCGAAATCTTTAAAGCTTGCAAATATCTCAGCACCAACTTCGCTGTTCATTATTTCATACGCTTCATTTGCATCGTCGAATAGGAAAGGTAGGTCGAGTATTTTTGCTGGCTCATAGAAAGATGTGAAACCTGATGTACCTGCAAAGATTAAATCAATTGTTCCGATACGAGTAGACTCTATAGCCTCTGCATCGTTTCCAAGCTCACCTGAGTGATGAACCTCAAGGGTGATAGCTCCATCTGAAGCTTCGCTAACTAGTCTTGCATATTCGATTATTGTTTTTGTAGGAACTGATGTTTCATTTCCTGGGCTATATACTGTTAGTGTAACTGGGTCGATTGCAGAACCAGCGTCGCCGCCCTCTGAAGCTGAGCCTGACTCTGAACCTGAATTTGGCTCTGAACTCTCTTCTCCACCGCCACAAGCTGTGAGCGATAGAACCATAACCATGGTTAATAAAATAGCTAATAACTTTTTCATGTAAACATTCTCCTATTATTTAGTTTCAACAGTTTGAAATTGTATGACATCTTACTGTTGTTACACACATAATATCTCAATGTTAACTGAAAGTCAATTCAATAACATTACAATAAAATCATATAATTATTGTTATATTTACACAAAAAACATATATAGTTAATAATTTAAGAGTTTTCTTCCGCTATTTTTTTATCGGTGATTTCTTTTAAATCTATCATTATTTGATCTAAGTGGCGTCTCATTTCTATTTCCGCAACAACCGAGTCACGGCGTTTAATCGCTTCTAAAATCCTTGCATGCGGACCCACTGCATTATCGACATTCTTCTCTATTTTAAATGTTTTGCTTCTGAAAATAACCATGCCCTCTGATATTTTTTTATTTATACTAATAAGCAGTTTATTCCGGCTACAATTAACAATGCAGTTATGAAACTCAGCGTCATAAAGACCTATCTTAGCTACATTCTGAGTTTTAACTGCCTCCATAAATTTGCCGTGTATCTTCTCTAACTTTTTAATATCTTCATCAGAACATCGCCTAATAGCAAGAGAAATCGCAAGCGGCTCGAGTGCTGTTCTAATCTCAATACAGTCCTTTTGCTCAACTTCGTTTTGTACAAACCACTCGACTAAATTTTCGTTATCGTCTTCTGTTATTTTTGCAACAAAAGCTCCTCGACCTTGCAAGATCTCAACGAAACCAGCAGCTTGCAAAAGTCTGAGTGCCTCACGAACAGTGCCCCTGCCAACCCCAAACTGCTCACATAATTTCATCTCTGAGGGGAGCTTGTGCCCAATTGGAATATCGCCAGAGAGTATTATAATTTTTATATTCTCACATACCTGCTGAACAATCGGCACCCGATTTATAGTATTGAGCCCCTTATATCTTTCGAAATCCATAATTGCACCGTTCTTTCTTTTATTAAAAATAACTAATTCACGCCGAATAAAAATTGTCTTGTCGTTCTGATGTCATACCTTAATACAATTTAGTGTAACGACTAAACGCAAATAAGTCAATATTTTTATTTATATGGGCAAAAAATAAATTATCTGTTGACATTTAGACAGGGAAAAGCTATTATAACTATATAATTGTATGATGTGTTACAGATTTGTTCTAAATTAAATTGGAGGTTACTTTTTATGACAACGCAACATTTAGAGTTAAAATGCAAAGAGCTTCGCAAAGATATTATCAAGATGCTCACTAAAGCAGCCAGTGGCCACCCAGGCGGTTCACTCTCGGCAGTTGAAATTATGAGCGCTATTTATTACACACAGATGAGAGTTGATTCTGCAAATCCAGATAGCAACAACCGTGACCGTTTTGTATTGAGCAAGGGACATGCTGCTCCTTGTTACTATGCAATTTTGGGCGATCTCGGTTTCTTTGATAAATCGGAGTTTGAAAGTTTCAGACAGATACACAGCATTTTGCAGGGACATCCCGACGCGAAAAAAGTTCCAGGTATTGATGCTTCAACAGGAAGTCTTGGTCAGGGTGTTTCTATCGCTACTGGTATGGCACTTGGCGCTAAGGCTAAAAAGCAAGATATAAATGTTTACACAATTCTCGGAGATGGAGAGCTACAAGAAGGACTTGTATGGGAAGCTTGCATGGCAGCTTCAAACTACAAGCTCGATAATCTAACAATAGTTGTTGATAACAACGGTCTTCAGATTGATGGCACTAACGACGAAGTTATGAGTCTTGGCGATATCGCCGCTAAATTCACAGCATTTGGTTTTGAAGTTATAGAACTCACTGATGGACATGACCTTGAGAGCATAGTTTCTGCACTGAACAAAAAAACCACAGATAGCAAACCTAAGTGCATTATAGCTCATACTGTTAAAGGCAAGGGCGTTTCATTTATGGAAAATTCTGTCGGTTGGCACGGTAAGGCTCCGAGTGCAGAAGAAGCAAAACTTGCACTTGAAGAATTGGAGGGTTAAAAGATGAGTGAATTAAAAGCAATTAGAATTGCATATGGCGAGGCACTTGCTGAGCTTGGTGCGGTGAACGAAGATGTTGTTGTGTTGGATGCAGACCTTGCCCACGCAACTATGACTGCAACTTTTGCAGAAAAATTTCCTGATAGATTTTTTAACGCAGGAATAGCAGAAGCTAATATGGTTTGTATGTCGGCAGGTCTTTCAACAATGGGATATACACCGTTTTGCAGTACCTTTGCTATATTCGGTGCTGGACGTGCTTACGAGCAGGTTCGCAACAGTGTTGCCTACCCGAACTTTAATGTAAAACTCGGTATGACACACAGCGGTATAACACTCGGTGAAGACGGCGGAAGCCATCAGTGCATTGAGGATATTGCTCTTATGAGAGTTATCCCTGGGATGACAGTTATCTGCCCTTGTGATGCATCTGAAACTCGCAGTGCAGTTTTTGCGGCGGCAGAGATGAACGGCCCTGTTTATCTTCGTCTTGCAAGACTACCAAGCCCTATATATGATCACGAAACTCCATTTGAAATAGGCAAAGCAAGAGTTATGAAAGATGGCACAGACATAGCAATTTTCGCTTGTGGCATAATGGTAAACAGTGCACTGAATACAGCTGCAGAGCTTGAAAAAGCTGGAATTAACGCTGCTGTTATAAATATGCATACAATTAAACCGCTAGATGAAAAATGCGTGGAAGAGTATGCCAAGAAGTGCGGTAAAATCGTAACTATCGAGGAACACAGCACAATAGGCGGACTTGGCGATGCTGTCGCTTCTGTTTTAGTGGGCAAAGGCGATTGCAAATTCTTAAAACTCGGCGTTCAAGACAGATTCGGACAATCAGGAAAACCTGATGATGTGCTGAAAGAGTATCGTTTAGATGATGAAAGCATTCTTTCAGACATCAAAAACTTTTTAGCTTAATCTTTTTAGCTTAATAAAAAATAAGACCATATTGATATAAGCATTTTAAATGCGAAGTCGGTATGGTTTTTTCTTTGCCTAACATTTATAGAAGCTATTTCAAAAATAAAAAGCATGCTCGAAATAAGCTATACATTTATAGATTGACTACCAGAAAAATATATCCACCTCACTATCA
>CAYJJJ010000061.1:6046-11612 GCA_964370465.1 uncultured Oscillospiraceae bacterium | reverse complement strand
GTTTTGCAAAGCAAAACTCCACACTTCTTCACTCTTCACTATAACCTTTTCACTAACGTAACTAACACTTTGTGTTATTTATATTCTTCTCTCAACCTCACGGGCAACAGCCGCCGCTGTTGCAAAGGCAATTTGCAGGTTAAAGCCACCTGTGTAACCATCGACATCGAGTAGCTCGCCTGCAAAAAAGAGATTCTGCACAAGCTTTGATTCGAGGGTTTTCGGGTTGACTTCATCGGTGCAAACCCCGCCTCTTGTGATAATAGCTTCGTCTATAGGGCGAAATTTTTGTAAGTTCAGTGGGATGTTTTTAAGAAGTGATACAACCTTCGCGCGCTCCGCCTTTGTTATTAGGTTTACCTTTTTAAGCCCATCGATACCTGAGAGTTCGACAAAAATGTCGATAAAAGATGCAGGCAGTAGCTTTGATAGGGCGTTTTTGTAGTCTTTGTTTTTGAACTCTAAAAAATCTCGAACCACTCTCTTATCGAGCTGTTCTAAACTCAGTGCCGGCTTTAAGTCGATAAAAAGCTGACATGGGGTGTTTTCTGGTATTTTAGCCGATGCCGATAAGACAAGCGGTCCTGATATTCCAAAATGGGTGAAGAGCATTTCACCTTGCTCAAAAAAGACTGTTTTGTCGTTGCAGACAGCTTTTAGTGTCACGTTTTTAAGCGATAGCCCCGATAAACTGCTCACCCAACGCTCTTTGGTCACGATGGGGATTAGTGAGGGGCGAACTTTGCTTATCGTGTGCCCAAGTTTCTTTGCAAAGGTATAACCGTCCCCAGAAGAACCTGTTCCTTTATATGAAGCGCCACCTGTTGCAACAAGGACGTTTTTAGCGATAATTCTCTCGCCACTTTGCAGTAAAACACCGCAAGCGGTACCGTTTTCAACTAATATTTCACTGACAGTTCCACGCTTGAAAAGAGCATTATCTTTGTGTTTGAAAGTGGCGTCGCTCAAGATTTTTACAACGTCTGCCGCATCATCACTCTCAGGGAACACCCTGTTTCCGCGCTCTGTTTTAAGCGAAAGACCTCGATACTCGAAAAAGTTTATAACATCTTCGGGCGGGGTTTTTGAAATGCTCGAATATAGAAACTTGTTTTGACAGACAATATTTTCCATAACACCAGAAACGTCGGTGTTGTTTGTTATATTGCAACGCCCTTTTCCAGTTATTAGAAGTTTTCTGCCAACCTCGCTGTTTTTATCTATTAAAAGAACGCTCTTATCTTCAATATTTGCAGCGGCATAAAGCCCTGCGGCACCAGCGCCCACTATAACTAAATCATAAATCAATTTTTATCATCCTCAGTTTTCTCAAACATATCTATCTCTTCCCACAGGTTTTCAAGGCTTTGGAATGTGTTTAAAAGCACATCTTTTTTCTCCATGCTGACAGCGACAATCAGCGCATTAATCAAGCTTAGAGGCGCTACAAGACTGTCGACAAAGGAAGCCATATCGCTCTTTGCATAGAGTGCGTGATTTGCAAAGGGTGAGAGGGGGGAGTTTTGCGAGTCGGTAAGTGCTATCACAGAAGCACCCCTTGAAGCGGCATATGAAGCAGCTTTGACGGTGCGTTTTGAGTATCTTGGGAAACTAATTGCAATCATTACATCGTTGCTATCGATGCGGATGATCTTTTCGAATATTTCGTTTGCACTCTCAGCATAGACAGGCTTTACATTGTCAAATATTAAATTGAAGTAAAAACCGAGGAAATTTGCAAGGGAGGCAGAAGAGCGGACGCCGACAATATAGATGTTTTTAGCGCTCAGAATATCAGATACAGCATCACCAAATGCTTTTGGAGAAGTTTGCTCAAGGGTCTTTTTTATTCTGTCGATATCTTGGCTTAAAACGGTCGATAACACATTTCCGCCAGAGAGCTGCTCGTCTGCGATTTCTATACGCTGAATTGCTGTCAGCCTGCTTTTGACTGCCTCGCCGACCGCCTTTGAAAATTCAGGGTATCCTGGGAAACCAAGCTGGGTAGCGAAACGAACAACAGTACTCTCGGAAATTCCAACCTCAGCGCCGAGCTTTGCGGCAGTCATAAAAGCTGCTTTGTCGTAGTGGTTTAAAATATAGTTTGCTATTAGTTTTTGCCCCTTTGAAAAGGTGGGCATGCCGAGAGATATATCCCGAAAAAGATTCGATTGCATAAATTTATTTTCCCCTATATATTATTGCATAATTACAGTTGATTTTGTGTTTTTGTCGGTTTGTTTTTCACCCTTCGACAGGATAAAACATAGATATAATTATTATACTATTTTTTTACAAAAAAAACAACTACATCAAAACAGGTAATAGAGTTTAGATTAATGATACAAGTGGGATGGGAGGTGAGGGAAGTGAGTGCAGCATGATTTTGGTTAGTATGGGAAGAGGGGAGATTTGGGTTTTGGGAATCAGTGATATCGGACTGCGCATAAGCGGAGATGTTTGGCAAGTGGGAGTTGGTTGCCGCCGCCCGCAGTGGCAAACCTTGTGGTTTGCCATAGTCGAATTTCATTCGACAAAACGCACGGCAGTGCGTTTTCTGCGGGCGGCGGCGTGGAGGCAGAAAGAAAAGTAAATCACGATAAAAAACCGTGCAAAAAATCTGATTGAAACAACTTAATTTTAAAGCAACTTATAAAACAACCCACACAAAAGCCGTTTTGGCATCAATGTGTGGGTAGGTTTGTTTTTTTATTAAAGCTTGCAAATGATTTTTCGGTCAATAATACAATAAATATTTCAAAGCGAAATATCAATAGATGAGCGGATTTAGTTGTCTGCCGCATAGCGCTTCTTCAACCGTCTTGCCGATAAGTGAAAAATCGCTGACAACACTTCTCGGTTTGTTTATCGGGTCGTCCTGGCAAAGTGGAACGAAGTAGATATTTCGAGTGCCCATTAGTTTGCCGATATTAGCGGCGCCCGTTCCGAGTGCGTCGTTTGAAGATACGAGCAGTACAAGTGGTTTGTTGTTGCGAAGATGAGCTTTTGCCGCCATCGTCACGGAAGAGTCGGTAATTGCATTTGCGATTTTCGCTATTGTGTTACCTGTGCAAGGCGCTATAACCATTATGTCAAAAAGATTTTTGGGGCCTATCGGCTCAGCGGACACGATATCGTTTATAATCTTTTTTCCTGTTATACTCTCAATTTCCATAACGAAATCGCTTGCTTTACCGAACCTTGTGTCTGTGTTGTAGGCGCACTCGCTCATAATTGGTGTTATATCAAAGATGTTAGATAGCACTTTGAGTTCTTCTATCGAGCGGGCAAATGTGCAAAATGATGCGGTAATAGCGTACCCGAGTTTTAACTTTTCTATAAGCTTTTACCCCTTTCTGTCAATATATTTTCAATGCTGTCAAGGATTACCTGCGCTGCAGTTTTCGGAGCAGTTTTAGATGGGAGCGACTGTGCATCGATTATTTTAATTCCACGCTCTCGTCCGAGTGCACTCTCAATACCGCCAGGCTTTGAGGCGAGCTCGATATACAGAGTATTAGGGCGAATACGTGCAATTTCCTCTTCTGAAATCAATATTGAGGGAACTGTGTTTATCAGGATATCAAAGGTGCCAATAATATCTTGAAGCTCGGCGGGCGACACTGCATTGTATCCATAGAAAATTGCGCTCTCTCTGTCAGTTGCCTTGCGTGCAAATATCGAAACGTTAGCACCTAAAGCCAAAAGGGCTCGTGCAACTGCTTTTGCTATCCGTCCATACCCTAAAATCAAGATATCACTGCCATAAATTGAATAGTCGGTATTGCTTATCGCTATATTAACAGCTCCCTCAGAAGTGAGGTATGCGTTTTTTTGCATAAGAAGCTCATTTTGGTAGTAGTCGATAATCTCTCTGTCATAAAGTTTTGCAATATCTTGAATTTCAGCGGTCACCATGCCGCCAAAAATAGGACAATTTGTCTTTACCTGCCTAAAAATTTGTCTGTAATCGATATTCGGATAACGAAAAAGTGGCAGTGGTAGAATGCAGATATCGTATTTATTTTTACCGACAACTGTTTCAAAAACCATGTTTCCACGCCGTGTAAGCTCTTCTCGAATGAACTGGGAACGTAGGTCGTCACCTATAACCAAAAACTTTTTCATATAATCACCCTCGATATATAATATGTTGCAGTCAAAATAAGTGTTTATTTTTTTGGCAATATAAAATATAATAATACTGTGGTTAGCAGTAAGTGGCTTATAATTGGTTCAGGTGAAGTGGCACGACGATTATTTCCAAAGAAACAATTTTTGCGCATTATTTTATAAAGAGCAAACAAGATTTATGGAGGATAGAGATGTTTAAGGTAACAGAGCAGTTTCTAAATAAAATTAGTAGGATACACTTTATCGGTATTGGCGGTAGTGGGATGTATCCTTTAGCGCAGATTCTGCACGGACAGGGTTTTAAGCTGTCTGGAAGCGATAACAACGAAACAGAAACGCTAAATTCGGTGCGAAAGATGGGGATTACTGTCTTTTTAGGTCACGGTGGGGATAATATAGATGGGTCGGAGCTGGTTGTTTATTCTGCGGCAATTATGCAAGATAATCCTGAAATTGTGGCGGCTAAAGAGCAGGGTATACCAACTATCGAGAGAAGTGAGATGCTGGGACTCATAACCCACAGGTTTAGCAATGCTATAAATGTTTCGGGGACACACGGTAAAACCACAGTTTCTTCGATGATAACAGCGGTTATGCTCGCGGCAGAGATGGATATAAGTGCGGTAATTGGCGGAAAACTTCCGGAACTCGGAGGAAGTGGTAGACTTGGTAAAAGCGAGACCATTGTCTGTGAGGCATGTGAGTTTGTCGATACTTTTTTGAAAATGCATACCGATGTAGCGGTTATACTAAACATCGATGAGGACCACCTTGATTACTTCAAAACCCTTGACAACATAATAAAATCATTTGAGCGGTTTGCAACTTCGGCTACAAAAGCGGTTGTATATAACGGGGACGATGAAAACACGAAAAAAGCGGTTGAAAAAGTTCTTGTTTCCAAGGTAACATTTGGTTATTTCGAGAGTAACGACTACTACCCGATGAATATAGTTGATAAAGGGGGCGCGCTTTATAGCTTTGACCTATTTAAAAAAGGTGTGAAGATTGCAGAGATTGACTTAAATGTTCCAGGTATGCACAATCTTATTAATGCAGTTGCAGCGGCAGCGACCGCTGACCATTGCGGAGTTCCTGCATGTGCAATAGAGAAAGGTCTTTTAAACTTCCGAGGTGCAGGTAGGCGATTTGAGTTTACAGGGAAACTAAATGGCGCAGATGTCTTTGATGATTACGCCCACCATCCACAAGAGCTTGAGGTGACCTTGTCAACTGCTATGAAGATGGGATACGATAGGGTAATAGCGGTATTTCAGCCGTTTACCTATTCGAGGACAAAGTTTTTGTTTGATGATTTTGTTGAGGTTTTAAAAATTCCAGATATGGTTATCCTCTCAGAAATAATGGGTTCTCGAGAGGTGAATAGCTATAATATCTATTCAGATGATATCGCTTGTAAGCTTGATAACTG
>CAYJJJ010000061.1:0-5946 GCA_964370465.1 uncultured Oscillospiraceae bacterium | reverse complement strand
TAAGTGTAGATTATAAGCAATAGAGCTTGCCGTTTTCAAAATAATAGATGTTTTCTCTTTTATAGCCAAAATTTCCGCCGTCAGCTTTGATGTGAGGCTCAAATGTGAAAGGTTTGCCCACCTCTTTAAAAGTTTTAGTAACTCCCTTTTCAAGATAAACTCGGTCTTTTTGGTCAATTTCAACCGAGTGACCGAGATTTTTGTGGAAATCGAGATTTATAAAGCCGAGTTTTTCGATTTCTGCATTTGCAAGATAGTATATTTCTTCGTATTTCATATCTTCTTTTGCGGTTTTTAATAGAAAATTGTGTAGGTAAACCTCTGCGGCGATACCGTCATAGAATTCTGGTGTTTTAACATCTATATCGTTTTTGACAACTGCTCCGTCCTCGACAAAAATTGTTCTTGCATAGTCGCCCCAATGCAAATCAACAGTCGGTGCGAGGTCGATTGTTATGACATCGTTGTGCTGTACTTTGTTGTCCGTCGAGGCAAAATACTCTCTGCCACTTGTTGAAACAGTGCTGCGACTCCCGAGAAGAACAAGTGCGCCGACCCCGTGGTACCACCAAGAGTTTGAACCCTTCTCCTCCATTCGACGACAGGCGAAAACTTCTATATCCTTCTCGCTTACCCCGGGTTTAATAAAATCGTAGAGCTCGTACATTGTTTCTCGAGCTATATTTTGCGCTTCTAAATTTTGTTTGGACATAATACCAATCCTTTCTAATTTGGGGTTTTCTAAACTTTAAAATATAATTTTTTAATTACATTTTAAAGCATTACTTAATAACTTTGCATAAAACAAACCAACTAATATCAATAATATACGAAATTTAAAAAGATTGCAATAATTGGTAAATAATATACAAAATCAAAAAAGATTGCAATAATTGGCAAATAATTGTATAATAAATAAAGGCAATTAGATGTTAGCAATAGTTATTAATATATTGATTTAGTGGCGATTAAACTCGGATTGGATTTAAAAAAGTGGTGTTTTACTTGCTTTTTTATTATTTGTATTCTTAATTTATGTATACATTTGTTAAAAAAATAACATACAACTTCAGTTTTGTGCTATTTAAGAAGTTTTAATAGTTGAAAAAGCATGTAAACTGCCTGATAAAGCGTAATAAAGTTTAGTTTTTATTTTTTAAAGCTACTGCTCAATAAAAATTTTAAAGCAAAATAGTCAAAAGGATGTGTATAATGAATTTTAACTCATGTTTTGGAAAAAAAGCGATAATTGGAATGATTCACCTGCTGCCTCTTCCAGGTAGCCCTAAATACGGCGGCAGTTTAGAAGCGGTTTATAGTGCGGCAAAAGCAGATATGGAAGCTCTTAAAGAGGGCGGAATTAACTGTGCAATTATCGAGAATTTCGGCGATATTCCCTACGGCACCGAAAATGAACTGATAACTCTCACCGCAATGACTTCAATAGCTGCAAGGCTTCGAAGTGAGAGCGATATGATGCTCGGTGTGAATGTGCAGTTTAACGATATTGAGGCTGAATGGGCGCTAGCATATAGCTGTGATTTGAATTTTCTGCGCGCAGAGGCTTTTGTTGAAAATAGGGTTGGTATACACGGCATAACTTATGCGGCTGCACCAAAACTCGGAAGAATGCGAGCTAAATATAATAAAGATGTGATGATTTTGGCCGATATAAATACTAAGCACACTTTTCCATTAGCAGATCAACCGATTGATTTTTCGGTTCATGAGGCTATTGCTTCTGGAGCAGATGCTATTATTGTCACAGGGCTTCTAACGGGACAAAACCCGACAATAGAACAGGTTTCAGAGATAAAGAAGATGGCGGGAGATTTTCCAGTTATACTTGGAAGCGGTGTTAACGAGAGCAATATATCACAGTTTTTTGAAGTGGCTGACGGTGCGATTATCGGCAGTTCGATAAAATATGATGGCGATGTCTCAAAGCCGGTAGACCCAAAAAGAGTCGCTTCTCTTGTTGCGAAAGTGTCGAGTATTTAAATTAAGTGAAATTAGATTTAAACATATTTGGTTTTTAGAGTATATATCATAAAACAAATAATGTTGCATGCTTTTTTGAAATAAGTATGCGAAATATGGTTTTAGCAAAAATTGGGGAGGTGAAAACTATATGACAGAAGAAATATTATTGATAATAATGGGAATGAGCTGTTTTATCTATTCGATGTATGTATATAATTATTCTGCTCGTATATTTGATACAGGCAGAAACATAATGAAAGATTCTATAATAAGCTCATTGATAAGCTCGGTAGGAGTGGTTATATATTATCTGTTGTCGTTGCCGTTTTCAACCCTCAACATATTTGTAGCTTTAACGCTGGTTTTCTGCTATGTTTTTATTCTAAAAGCACCTACAAGGCAGGCTATAGCGGGTGCTGCGGTGTTTGTTTTCCATATTTCCACTGTTCATATTTTAGTGTCGTATTTTTACACTATGATTGTAGGCATAGCGCCAATTGATGCTATTACAGTAAACTCAGTTGAGTACACTATAACTCCGATAGCACTGCTTGTTTTATTTGTCCTTCTGTTGATAGTTGATAAGACGAAGTTTTTAAAGATAGCAATTATTAGAAAAGTAACGGTTACTCCGAGATATTCAACTATGCTGTCCCTTTTTGCAGCTCTTATTATTTTACTGAATATCATACTTATCGAGCTTTTGTTTATTGAGCAATCGTACCCTGAGCAGATTGTCTTTTTGCTGACAAATAGTATTTTATTTAGCTTGATTTTCTACTTTATCATGATTTATACTTTAAATTTTGCAAATATGGTTGTCTATAAAAGGTATGGCGACCTTGTTAAATCTGAGCATGAGAGTATCTTGCAAAAGATTAAATCTGTCGAGGAAAAAATGGACAAAGATGAACTGACTGGTCTTTACAACAAGAGGTTTGTCGATAATATGCTACAGCTTTTGATTGAAAACAAAGAGATAGAGTTTGGCGTTATGTTTGTCGATATAAACGGGCTTAAAGCGGTGAACGACAAGTTTGGCCATGAATGCGGAGATAAACTTATTTTGGCTGTTGCAAAGGCGACAACTTCTGCGGTGCGTGAAAATGATTATATCGCTCGTGTCGGGGGAGATGAGTTTATAGTTATTTTAAATGGCTCAACTGAAAATGACTGCGATTCGATTGAGAATAGAGTTATTCACAACTTAGCTATGCACAATGAAAGCAACGAGTTTCCGGTTTCGGCGAGTATTGGATGTGTTTTTGTCGACAGGAAAAATAAAAATAGAACGGTAGAGGAAATTATTGAAGAAGCGGATAAAAAGATGCTTAAAAATAAATCGAAGTTCTATAATAAGGGGGCTGGCGTATGATATATCGTATTTTGTTTATAGCGGTATTCGCCGCCTACAACACTGTTGTATTTACTCATGCGGCATATATCTACAGATACAACAATAGCCGTGTTGCTATGACTATAATTGCAGCGGCGATAAATACAACCCTCCTTGTTTTATACCATGAGTTTGTGAGTTTTAATTACGAGTTTTTAAGCATTATTTTGTTTTTAATTGTGCTGACAGTTGAGTTTAAACTGTTCTTTAAAGTATCTGCAAACGTTCTCCTATTTGGATCCCTTGCATATACAACCAATATTTATTCAAAGAGAATAATAGGAATAGCAGTAGCCGCTCTTTTAACAAATCAAACGGTTGGGGCAGTTATTGATGATGTGGAACTGCGATATATTATATCAACAGTTACCTTTGCTTTTTCAATAAACACTATTACCCTTGCAAAAAAAGTTTTGCGTCGAGAACATATGGACATTATACTTGCGGATAGTAAAAATATTTTGTTTTCAAATGTTTTGATGTCTGCGATATTTGCTTCACTACTATTTTACAGTGCGACATATGGCGCGTCATACAGCGGAAATGAAATACTAATTCACTATTTAATAGCAGGTGGCGGAGCGTTAATCGGATTTGTTTTAAGTATGTTTTATGCTTATAATTTCGGTAATCTCAGAGTTTATGTTGCGAGATATGAAGATATAGAAAAAAATCTCGGGACGGACAGAGAGAAATTTGTAAGGCTTAAAGAAGAATCGACTGTTGATATCCTAACAGGTGTTCGTAACAGAGGTTATGCTTATGAAATGTTAGAAGAACATCTGCAGAAAAATGAAAATTTTCATGTTGTGTTTTTTGATTTAGATGGACTTAAAATAGCAAATGATAATTTTGGTCACAATGAGGGCGACTTCTACTTGAAGGCAACTGCTGAGCTTTTAGATACTGTTTTCCATGATGAAACAGTTGCTCGAATTGGCGGAGATGAGTTTTTGGTTGTCGGGACACAAAAAGATGAATACGAAGTTCAAAATAGAATTATGCGTGCTTATAAACTTGTCTTTGACATAAAGGGCAAGTACGATAAGGAATACAACACATCAATTAGTTATGGACTTGTAAATGTTTTGAAAAACAGCAAGATGACAATTGAAGAGATTGTCAGTATAGCCGATAAGCGTATGTATGAGCAGAAAAATAAAAACAAAATGGCGAGAAAATAAATAACAACAAAAAGGGTGACTGGTGAGATCACCCTTTTATGATGCAAAATTTATTGTTTGACGAAGCCAAATATAAAGCTTGCGACTAAAGGTGAAAGACTATAAAACAAACAGCGTGCGGTTAGTTTGTTTTTTTATGATTTGTGAAACTAATAGGTGTGGAAAGGGTGGAGGGTTACACATTTGCGACGTTTTTTTGTGGGACTATATCCGAGAGGAGTACCGCCGCCCGCGGCAGTAGGCAATTTTTTAAATTGCCTACTGCGCGAAGCGCAAAATAAAACGCATTTATGCGTTTTCTTTCGCGGGCGGCGGCGACGATAGGAAAATGAAAACCCGATTTGAGATATATTAAGATATAAAGTAGCTTTATCTATTTATTTGAAATGGAAATATTTGCAGATAAAAATTAAATATTATTGTTTTTTGGGCTTTATTGAGATATAATTAAATAAAATGAAATTTTAGGAGGATAAATATGCTTGTTTCAACAAAAGAGATGCTAACCAAAGCGAGGGCTGGCGGTTATGCGGTCGGTCAATTTAATATCAACAACTTAGAGTGGAGTATTGCAGTATTGCAGACAGCGCAGGAGCAGAATTCACCTGTAATTCTCGGAGTATCAGAGGGTGCTGGCAAATACATGGGTGGATATGACACTATTGTCGGTATGATAAACGGTCTGCTAAAAGGACTTAACATTACAGTGCCAGTTGCTCTTCATCTTGACCATGGAAGCTATGAGCACGCTATTAAATGCATGGACGCTGGATTTTCATCGGTTATGTTTGACGGTTCGCACTACTCAATAGATGAGAATATCGAGAAAACTAAAGATATTATTGCAAGAGCTGAAAAGATAAATGTATCAGTTGAAGCTGAAGTTGGCTCTATTGGTGGCGAGGAAGACGGCGTTGTTGGTAGCGGTGAAGTTGCAGATCCTAAAGAGTGCAAACAAATTGCGGATCTCGGCGTGACAATGCTTGCGGCTGGAATAGGCAATATCCACGGAAAATACCCTGACAACTGGAAAGGGCTAAATTTTGATGTTCTTGCAGATATTCAGGAAGCAACAGGCTCAATGCCACTTGTTTTACACGGTGGTACAGGAATACCAAACGAGATGGTGCAGAAGGCTATTTCTCTTGGCGTTTCAAAGATAAATGTTAACACTGAGTGCCAGCTTGTTTTTGCAGCGGCTACTCGCAAATATATCGAGGCAGGCAAAGACCTTGAGGGCAAAGGATTCGACCCACGTAAAGTTTTAGCGCCAGGCGTTGCGGCTATTAAAGAAACAGTTAAAGAGAAGATGGAGCTGTTTGGCTCAGTTGGCAAAGCGTAAATATTTTAGATTATTAAAAAAACTCCCTGTAAGGCGTATGC
>CAYJJJ010000060.1:0-12090 GCA_964370465.1 uncultured Oscillospiraceae bacterium | reverse complement strand
CATTCTTACGCTAATTTATCCCTATATAATCGATGGCAAGACAGCTTGATAAACTAATATTTTAAAAGCACATATTGATTTTTATAGTGCATATCGCTTCTTAATCTGTACCAATAAACTTGACTTTTACTGATTTATATATTAAAATTAATTGAGTTTGCACGCACTAACCTAAGTTGTAATATATAAAGATAAAAGCGGGTATTATATTGATAAATAAAAGATTAATTAAGGCTGTTCCTGATGCGACTTCGCATATAGTTAAAAATGTTGTTTTGCAAATAATAGGGCTAATTTCAAACATTATTTTGATGATAACTATTAGCATTTTCATAGATATAGTAATATCTAAAACTCTTGTTTTAGATGATTTTTTTGTGCCGATAATCACAATTACACTTTGCATTATAATAAAAGTAAGCACAATATATTTTGCGAGTATACAAAGCTACCTCGCTTCAAAATCTGTTAAAAACATTTTACGAAGCAAGATTTACGACAAGGTAATAAAACTTGGAAGTAAGTACACAAAAAAGCTGTCGACAGCAGAGCTTCTGCAGATGTCTGTTGAGGGTGTTGAGCAACTTGAAACATATTTCGGAAACTTTTTACCGCAGTTTTTCTATTCGATGATTTCACCGCTTATTTTGTTTTTGGTGGTTTCATTTATCAATATAAAAGTCGCTGTGATTTTGTTTGTATGTGTCCCTTTGATACCTATCTCTATTGTTCTTGTGCAAAAGTTCGCCAAAAAACTACTCGCAAAATACTGGGGTGAATATTTAGGACTTGGAGATAATTTTTTAGAAAACCTACAGGGTCTTAACACCCTGAAAATTTACAGTTCAGATGATTATAAACACAAACAGATGAACAAACAGGCTGAGCGTTTTAGAATAATCACGATGAAGGTGCTATCAATGCAGCTAAACTCCATTATCGTGATGGACATTGTAGCATATGGCGGTGCGGCACTCGGTATAATTTTTGCTTTGCTTGAGTTTAATGCAGGCACTATCTCAGCGGTTGGCATGCTTACTATATTGTTTTAGTCTCGCACAGAAAGTCCACGTTAAAGATAGCAGATGCTGTTATCAATATGGAATCTACGAGGAAAACCTGATGAGAAGGGTCCAGAATGAAAAGCGCATTGTAAAGCTGATGATTGAGATTTACTGCAAGAAGCATCACAATGGAAAATGCCTGTGTAAAGATTGCGAAGAGCTGCTAAATTATGCACACGAAAGAGCAGAAAAATGTCCATTTGGCGAAAACAAGAGTTTTTGCCAAAACTGCAAGGTGCATTGCTATAATTCAAAAAAAAGAGATAACATTCGCAAAGTTATGAAATTCTCAGGGCCTCGGATAATAGTTCACCACCCAATAGTAGCGCTAAAATATCTAATTTCAACAATAAAAGAGAGGAAAAATAACAGATGAAAATAAAAAAAATAATATATCTGTGTATAGGTTTTATTGGGCTTGCGCTCGGCGCAGTAGGTGCTGTAGTGCCTCTTTTGCCCGCTTTCCCCTTTTTGCTGATTGCGGCTTTTGGATTTAGCAGAAGCAGTGAAAAGCTCGACAGTTGGTTTAAGGGCACAAAGCTATACAAAAACAATTTAGAGAGATATGTTAAAGGGCAAGGTATGACGGTGAAAACGAAAGTTAAGATTATGATTACCGTCACAATTTTAATGACAATAGGCTTTATTATGATGAACGCAGTGCCCGTGGGTCAGATAGTTTTGTTTTTTGTTTGGATTTTTCATATAGCTTATTTTGCACTTATGGTAAAGACAATAAAAAGCTAAAAACAATTAAAGCTTCAAAAAATTAAGATAGATAAATAACGCATATTAAAATCTAAAAGAGATTTCGTAGAGATAGCTATAAAGCAAAAAAACTGGCTGTGATAATAATCACAGCCAGTTTGTCTTATTTATGTTTATACCCTGTATAGATGCACATTATCATTGCGAAAACTGCAAGAACAGACCAGAACTTATGTTGTTTCATCTTTTTCTTCCTCCGTTTTAATTAAATCTTCTTTTTTCATAACGGGTCTTGCCGATGTTACTGTGAGTGCGATAGTGGATGCATTGTGTAACCAGGCTGAGGTATTCGCTACAATTACGCCGAAAATCCCAAGGGCGATTAGCGCTGTATTAAATGAAACAATTATTCCATATTGCCTATGTATTTTCTGCATAAGCCTTGTTGCCAGTCTGCGTATTTCCACTATTTTTGTAAGTTCGTCGGAAAGCACCGAAATATCCGCTACCTCTCGCGCTATATCTGACGAGCCATTGAGTGTGAGCGAAACATCAGCAACACTGAGCGCTGGTGTGTCGTTTATACCATCGCCTACCATTAAAATAGTTCTTCCCTCAGCTTTTAGATTTTCTATTATATCGGCTTTACCATCCGGCAAGACAGAGGAATAATATTTATCGATTGAGAGCAAACTCGAGGTATGTTTTGCACTGTTCTCACTATCGCCCGTAATCATAAATATATCTTTTATGCCTTCATTTCGCAATAAATCTATTGTTTCTTTAGCATCATTTCTCGGCGGGTCGTTCACACAAATAATACCAATAAGCTCCCCGTCAACTGCAAGATAAACAGCACTATCACTTCCGATTTGCTCGTTTATATAGCTCGCTTTTTCAGTTGGGTATGGAACACCCTCATCTTCAAAAACAAAATGCCAACTACCGATAACCGAGTGTTTGCCACCCAGCATACTCGCTATTCCGTGAGCCACGATATACTCAACCCGCCCATGCTCTTCGGGATGATGAATATTTCTCTCTTTCGCCTCTTTAACAATAGATGAAGCCACGCTATGGGGAAAATGCTCCTCTAGACAAGCGGCAATCTTCAAGACTTCATCATCCGAGTACCCATCTGCAACAGGAATGACCTTTGAAACTTTTGGCACTGCATTCGTAAGTGTCCCTGTTTTGTCAAAAACAACAGTATCAACTTTCGATAAAACTTCAAGGTATTTTCCACCTTTAACAAGCACCTCGCGATTAACGCTTTCTTTTAGCGCAGATATAATCGTTATGGGTGTTGTCAGTTTAATTGCACAAGAAAAATCGACCATAAGAACCGATAACGCACGTGTTATGCTACCTGTAAGAGCTAAAGTAGCAAAGAAAAGCCCGAAGCTGACAGGGACAATATCATCAGCGAGTCGCTCTGCCTTTCCTTGCACTGCCGCTTTTTCTTTCTCACCGGTATCGATTAAATCTATAATTTTCGCAATACGCGATTCGTTTTGTAATCTGACAACCTCTATGTCAATTTCGCCATCTTCGATAACAGTGCCCGCAAAAACTGTACTGTCTTTTGATTTATGAACAGCGATAGGCTCACCGGTCATAGTAGCCTCATTGATAAGTGCGTCACCGCCTACAACAGTGCCGTCGATAGGAATAAGACTGCCTTTTCTTATGCGAATAACATCGCCGACAACCACATCGCTATGATGCACCTCAACTTCAACCCCGTCTTTTACAATCCATATTTTATCTACATTGATAGTAAGGCTTTTTGCTAAAGCATGCTTTGCCCGAAGATTTGAATATTCAAGCAGTAAATCACAAAGGCCGAGCAAGAACATAGTTGATGAAGCGGTTTTGTAGTTCTTAGAAAGCAGTGAAGCGGTTATTGCGGTGCCATCCAAAACCTCAACGTTTATCTTTTTGCGTGCAAGCGAATAAAGCCCATTCATAATAAAAGGAACTGACCGCACTAATGTATATATCCTATGTGGATATGCAGGCAAGAAAAAATGTCTCGCTAAATGACATGCAATGTGTTTTACAATGCGTTTTTTCATACCACTCTCTAAAATTGCTCCACGCTCTTCTTCTGATGGTGCACCGTCTGGAATTTCAGATAGCGATAGAGATGAAAGCTTATTTAAAACTATTTCTCTTACGCTATTTTTATTGTACTCGATAAGCACCGACCCATTAATCTCGTTTGCCAAAACATTTTCTACACCATTAACACAAAGGAGCAGGTCACAAATCCCGTAACACTGCTCCTTAGTTAATATGTATTTTCCAAATCGAACTCGCAGTCGGGAAGGCTTATCATAAATTATATGATATTTCATAGCTTCTCCAAAGTCTTACTACTCTTTACAACCGCAGTCATCGCCACAAGTGCAATCATTTTTTGCAGCTTCTTTAGCTTCTGCGCAGATATCATCAGCTTCCTCTTTGATGTTAGCGGCAGTTTCTAAGATTTTATCTTTTAAAATTATACCATTAGCAACACCTTTTACAGCAAGATCACGTGCTTTTTTTGTCTTCAAAAATTTCATAACAGCAAGCCCAGTTGCCGCTCCAGCTGCAAAAATCCATTTTCTTTCTTTAGTTATCCAACGTACCATAAAAAAACCTCCATATGCTTTTAGTTAATTATACTAATACATTATTATTTTTTTCCACTCCAAAACCGCAAATTTCACGATATTTCGACGGAGTTTCACCATATAACTCCCTAAAAGCCGCTGAAAATTTACTTGTGTTTATGTAACCTATGCTATATGCTATTTCACTTATCGACTTGTTTGTAACTCGAAGTAAAGTGCGTGCTTTGTATAGCTTTATTTGCCGAATATACCTTTTTGGAGGCATTCCGAAGTTTTTAATATAGAGCTGTCTTAGCGTTGTTTCAGATATATATAGCATCTTTGCGATTTGTTTTTCTGTGTGCATAGTTCCAAGCAATAGCCGCCTTGAAACATTTATAACAAACTTTGTTCCACTTTGCATATAACTCAAACCCAACAAAAACCCAAGAACTGCTATCCTCAGGTTTCCGCTTTCCTATTTATAATTTCTACCTGCATTTTGCAAACAACTCGCTTTAAAAACGGTTATCTAACAAGCAAGGTTAGTTATCGCTAATTAACTTTAATATACATTGTTTGCAAGGTTTTGTCAAGCGAGGTTCCAGTAATGCATCTCTTTAGGAATAGTAATAATTCATATGGTATGAAAACTTATCCGTTAATCATATTTGTATAAAAAAGATAATCATCAAGCAGGAAGATATGAACTATAAGCGGTTTTATTCCCCATTTAAAATTTTTATTTTATCTTGCTTGACAAATATTAAACAAAATGATAACATAGTTATTAAAAATAAACCTGTTATGTGAGGTGTATTATTTGAGCTATTCATCAGAGCTTACAAAAGAGCGGATTATAGTCTGTGCAAAAGAAGAATTTCTTAAAAAGGGTTTTATAAATGCGAATTTGCGTGAGATTTCAACTAATGCAAAGGCAACAACCGGCGCTATCTACAACCACTTTAAGGGCAAAGACGGTTTATTCGATGCGATAGTCGGTGATTTTGCAGAAGAATTACTTTCTCTATTTACAAAACTGCATAATGAAGTTGAAGGCGACTATGATTTTGATAGCGCTAAAACATCTGAGGATATGGGCGTCGGCACCTATGAAGTGCTAAACTTTTTGTATTCAGATTTTCCGCTTGCAAAACTGCTATTCTGCTGTAGCGTTGGTACTAAATACGAAAACTTCGCCGATAAGATGGTAGACATTGAAGAACAAGCGAGCATTAGGGTTATCGAGGGTGTCAACTTTAAGCTCGACAAAATCAATCGCTTTTTTGTTCATGTTATAGCCACATCAGGTATCAATAATATGCTTGAAGCTATTCATCATGATTTGAGCAAAGAAGAAGCTTTTGAGTATATCAGCAAAGTCCAGAAGTTTTACTATGCAGGAACTAAAGAAATTCTTGGCAATTAGTAGCTTAGGTTATAAGTATTGGGGAAATACCCCAATATTTTTTGAAAGAGCGGTTAGCAAAAACTAACTTAAAATTATTTATTATGCATTTATGGCGGCAGTATTAAAACTATAAGCTGTAAAGCAATAAAATATCGCATTGAAAATAAGTTATAAGGAGATTTTTATGGAAAAACAAAAAAAGACTTCCCTGCTCAAAAGGTTGTATGCCTTTGCGGGTGGTTACAAACATCTTACTAATTGGGGCATGATTTTGTCGGGCGTGAGTGCTGTTATGACGCTTCTGCCAATTATTTTTATCTATCGTGGTGTGAGCGAAATCATCGCTATTTATCCAAATATCACACTCACCGATACCATTGTTACAAATGCATGGCTTGCAGTCGGCAGTGCTATCGGAGCTATGGTTGTGTATTTAATAGCACTTATGTTCACCCACATTGCGGCGTATAGAATCGCTAAAAACATAAGAAAAACAGCGCTTAATCATATTATGACCTTGCCGCTTGGATTTTTTTCAGATATGGGTAGCGGTAAACTTCGCAGAATTATAAACGACAGTGCAGCCGCTACTGAAACATATCTCGCCCATCAACTCCCCGATTTAATCGGCGCATATACAACACCTATCGTTGTGCTTGTTGTCTTGTTTATTTTTGACTGGCGACTCGGCCTAATAAGCTTAGCACCGATTGTTTTAGCGGCTATTTCAATGATGTCTGGCATGGGTAAAGATCAGCCTGAGAGGATAAAGCAGTATCAATCGGCTCTTGAAAATATGAACAACGAAGCTACTGAGTATGTCCGTGGTGTTCCGGTTGTAAAAACATTTAATCAGTCGGTATTTTCGTTTGAGCGTTTTCACGGGATAATCAGCACCTATAAGAAATACGTTTCGGAATACTCATATCGCATGAGAATGCCTATGACGATGTTTCAGGTGTTTTTGGCGAGCACACCGATATTTTTAGTGCTATCATCTATCTTTATTATAAGCGGTCAAAGCGATATGACCAGTTTCTTTTTAAGTTTCTTTTTCTACCTTATCTTTACACCGATAGCTTCTCTTATGATGATGAAAATCATGTGGGTTATGCAACACTCTATGGTTGCAGGCGACGCTGTAAATCGCATAGACAGTTTGCTCGCAGAAAAGCCACTCACAAAACCAACAACACCAAAATCACCAAAAACTGCTGATATCGAGATGGAAAACATCTCTTTTGCATATCCAAACACCGATACAAAAGCTGTTGATAATGTCAGTATCAGCATTAAGCAAGGGCAAACAGTAGCATTTGTAGGTCCTTCAGGTGGCGGTAAAACTACTCTTGCTACCCTTATCCCCCGTTTTTGGGATGTTGAGAGTGGAGCTGTTAAAATCGGCGGTGTCGATGTGCGTGAAATTGAAAACACCGAGCTTATGAAAAATATATCGTTTGTTTTCCAAAACACAAACCTTTACAAAGCAAGCATCTTAGATAATCTGCGCGAGGGTAAACCAGATGCAACTATAGAAGAGGTAACCAAAGCGCTCACCGCTGCAAGGTGCGATGATATCATAGCGAAACTGCCAAACGGCATCGATACCGTCTACGGCACAAAAGGCGTTTATCTATCTGGAGGCGAGGCGCAGAGAATTGCACTTGCAAGGGCGATACTTCGTGATGCGCCGATTATTCTGCTTGACGAGGCAACAGCTTTTGCAGACCCTGAAAATGAACATCAAATCCAGCTTGCTATGAGTGAGCTTACAAAAGGCAAAACAGTTCTTATGATTGCACATAGGCTCTCGACGATAAAAAATGTCGATTTAATCTATGTTATAGCAAACGGTAAAGTGGCAGAGCAAGGCACCCACGATGAGCTTGTAGCGAAAAATGGGCTGTACAGTGAAATGTGGGCAGAGTACAACAACGCATTTATCTGGAACGAAAGCGAGGTAGAGGCATAATGAAAAAATTCTTACAAAAAACTTTTGCTCTAACAGAAAAAGGAGCAGGTGAACTTTTAAAAGCAAGTATTATAACTGTGTTTATAAATATCGTGATTATGTCGGTGAGCGGTATCTCTTACTATTTCATCCAGGATTCTCTCATGCCGATTTTAGAGGGTGTCGCACCTGTTTACACTGTCTTTGTCTACATAGCTTACGCGCTCTTCATCTTCGCTTTACTCGCAGTACTATACTATTTCCAGTATAATTTTTGTTATATTTCCGCATATGAAGAGAGCGCAAATATGCGAATTTCTCTCGCAGAAACACTGCGCAAACTCCCTCTCTCATTCTTTGGCAAAAAAGATCTATCCGACCTCACAACAACTCTTATGGGCGATGTTACGATGATGGAAAACGCCTTTTCGCATTTCATTCCAGGGTTTATCGGCTCGATTATCTCGACGATTATTATGGGAATTTTTATGTTTGTCTTCGACTGGCGACTCGCACTCGCACTCACCTGGGTTATTCCCATATCATTTATCCTTTGTATTGCAACAAAGAAATTGCAGGACTACTTCACTGTTAAAACACAGGCTATCCAGCTTTCATCCCTAAACAAAATACAGGAATGCCTTGAAAATGTTAAGGATATCAAAGCAAACAACAGAGAAGATGCACACCTTAAAACTATGGACACTCATTTTGAAAACCACGAAAAATCAAGCATCAAAGCTGAATTCATATTGGGGACTTTTGTTAATTTATCGCAGATGATATTAAAAGTCGGTATTGCAACAACTATGATTGTGGGTGTAACTCTACTTGCCTCTGGCGAAGTAACACTGCTCACCTTCCTTGTCTTCCTTATGATTGCTTCTCGAATTTATGACCCACTTGCAGGGGCGCTTGTGAATCTTGCAGGGATATTTATAACGCTTAAGAGCGTTGTGCGCATGAAAGAGTTTGAGAGCACAAAAGTGCAGACAGGCAGAGAAGATATCTCACTAAATGGATATGATATTGCATTTGACAATGTCGAGTTTAGCTATGACACAAGCGAAACAGTTTTAAACGGTGTTTCATTCACCGCAAGACAGGGCGAAGTTACAGCGCTCGTCGGTCCGTCAGGTGGCGGTAAGAGCACTGCTATGAAGCTCGCCGCAAGATTTTGGGATATAAACAGCGGAAAAATCACGTTGGGCAGTGTTGATGTAAAGAGCATCGACCCCGAAACACTCTTAAAGGAAATCTCTATTGTTTTCCAAGATGTAACGCTATTTAACAACACTGTAATGGAAAATATTCGCATAGGCAGAAAAGGCGCTACTGACGATGAAGTAATTAAAGCCTCTAAAAATGCGCAGTGCCACGATTTTATTATGAGTATGCCAGATGGCTACAATACCCTTATCGGCGAGAATGGCTCGAAACTTTCAGGTGGCGAGCGCCAAAGACTTTCAATAGCCCGTGCACTTCTTAAAGATGCGCCGATTGTTCTGCTCGATGAGGCGACCTCCTCGCTTGATATTCAAAACGAAAGCGCTGTCCAAAAGGCAATTTCAAGGCTTACAAAAAATAAGACGGTTATTGTTATCGCGCACCGGATGAGAACTATTGCCGGAGCAGATAAAATCGTACTGCTAAAAGATGGTAAAGTAGCTGCTGTTGGAGCGCATGGCGAGCTTTTAGAAAAATCTTCCGACTATGCAAACATGATAAAACTTCAAACCGAGAGTTTGAAATGGGTATTATCGTAAAATTAATTAATGTTGTTATGAGTTACCCGAAGAGTATTCGCATAAAGTTGACCACCTCCCACAATACAAAAACCATATCAAAACTACGAGCGCAGTTTGCAGATGCAGAAATTATATTTGATGCAACCGATGATTTTGGCATCAAATACGCTAGGTGTTTCTTCTTGCTTTAATCTTTACTCAAATTGACAAAAAACACTGTTGTGGTATAATGATTATAAATTTTGGGACGTTTGTCCAGACGAAGCGAGGGTGTTATGATCGACACAAATATTTCATTAGATTTGACCCACTACCCTGGGGAAGACATCTATTCAGACGGCGATATTGAGCAGCGACTGCTCGACCTCGTCAGTGACCATACTCGAGAGGACTACAACAGATTAATTGCAGAGGAAAACAATTGGGCTGTATTGTATCACCTATCTGACTTGCGCAATAATATTATAAGGGCACTGCCGATAAGGAAATCCCATTCTGTTCTTGAAATTGGGGCAGGGCTTGGGGCAGTTACTGGAGCTATTTCCGATATTGCAAAAAAAGTTACCTGTATAGAGCTATCAAAACGACGCAGTGAGATAAATGCTCTGCGCAATAAAGAACGCAAAAACATCACGATAAAAGTTGGAAATTTTCTCGATATATACCCGACGCTAACTGAAAAATACAACTTCATTACTCTAATCGGAGTCTTTGAATATGCAAACCTCTACATTAAAGATACAAAAACTCCATATCTCGATATGCTAGTTCGGGCAAAAGAGCTCCTTGCAAAAGGTGGTAAAATAGCAATAGCCATTGAAAACAAGTTTGGGCTGAAATATTGGGCTGGGTGTCGTGAAGATCACAACGGCATTATCTATTCTGGACTTGAAGGATACCAGAAAGGCGATGGTGCCCAAACCTTTTCAAAACCCGAACTTCTCTCTCTCTTTGAAAAAGCCGGACTTCGAGTGTCGCAGTTTTTATACCCCTACCCCGACTACAAGTTGCCCACTGTCGTTTATAGCGATAAGCAGCTGCCGAAAGTAGGAGAGCTTTGCACCAACAACAGAAACTTCGATAACGATAGAGTGCGAAGTTTTAATGAAACAGCTGTCTGGAATGAGATTATAAAAAACGATAACTTCCCGTTTTTCTCAAATTCCTTTTTAGCAGTTGTCGAGAATAATATTTAGGTTTGAGGTAATTGATGTCGAATATACAACTTGTAAAATACAACAGCGAGCGAGCGGCAAAATATCGCACCGCAACAACTATAACTGTTAAAAACAGAAAAAAAACCGCCATAAAAAGCCCTCTCTGTGAAGAGGCTTCGATTTATGTTGACGGTATGTACACTTCACGTGAGCGTCTTGCATACGCGTACGAAGGTAGCAATCTATCTGTCGCAAACTGCACAAAGTCCGACGACGGCGTGCTGATTGATTTTATCCCTGGTAAATCTTTAGATGAGCTAATCGCTGATAAAACAAAAGGAAACCCACAACTCCTAAAAGAGGAGTTTCGCCGTTTTTCAGAGCTTATCTGTGGGTGCGGACTTGTTTCATTTAGTCCGTGCGATGATTTTAAAAAGATTTTTGGTGAGTTAGAGTTTGAAAATATGGGAAAAAGCTTAGCTGTAACCTCCTTTGCTCTACATCCTCATAATATTATAGTCGATAAAAACGGCAGCTGCGTGTTTGTCGATTTTGAATTCTTCTTCAATTTTCCCGTCCCTATCAATTTCATTCTATATCGCGCTTTAAATGCCCTTAAAAAGAGACATGCTTTTAAAGGGGTTGATGCATGTTACATTTTGGATATAACCGCTGATGAAAAAAACTCATACCGAATCATGGAAGAGCGATTTGTTAAATATATCTGCGACGATTATTCTCTTAACGAAACTGTCCTTACCGATAAGTTTTTAAAGCCGCAATTCAACGCTGTCACAAAGAGATATCACTCTGATAGCAACAACCATAGAAGCTATCTTTTCTATGATATTGGCGATGGATATAATGAACTCAATAAAATTGAAGCGATTAGCATTTTAAACGGCGACACTTTTGAAGTTCGTTTTTATCTTCCTGCAATTATCGGGATAAAATCGTTACGATTTGACCCTATCGAAGGGGTTGGGAGCGAAATATGCATACTCGATTCAACCGTTGACGATGAGCCACTTTCACTCAAGGCGATAAATAGAGATGACTGCTATGATGGTTTTGATGTTTTTCACCACCTCGACCCTATTTATGCAGTGAAATTATCATCAGAACTTCCACCTATTGAAATCGTTATAAACTATAAGCTAAATGTTATTGATTTTGAGTCCCTCTACAAGATAACTGCCGAAAAATTATCTATAGCGAGTGCTAAAAAAGGCATTTTAGGCGGACTTTTTGGCAAAAAATAGAAAAGCAAACAGAACATATCGCCCCCCGAAGCAAACGCACTGCAGTGCGTTTGGTCGCACAGTGTGCGACCTCGTCGAACCAAAAGGTTCGACGCTTCGGGGGGCGTGCTGTTTAAAGAGCAGTTCCATAGTCTTTTGAAATACGCTATGCCATGCAGAAACTCACCTTGTAGTATTGTAGGGAATGCA
>CAYJJJ010000059.1:0-12193 GCA_964370465.1 uncultured Oscillospiraceae bacterium | reverse complement strand
TCAACACAGGCGGCGCTCATTCGCTCACCCTACAAATACACCTAAAAAAATAACGTAAATCTTACGGGCGGATATTGAATCCGCCCCTACCAATTATATAAATAACCTACCCAAAAAATTCCCATCAAAAAAAGCGAGGATACTCCTCGCTTTTTATTATTCACTTGCTTACGCACGAACATCTAAATTCATACCGAGCCCGTCAACAGCAGGTGCCGCTGTCTGCTCAATTGTTTCTATAAGCTTTGCCATCTGCTCCGCTGAACCATTTATCGCCATATCGACAGCCGCCATACTAAGCGTACTGCTTAGCTGAAGAGCCGCTGATTGCATATAACTCGAAATACCGTTCATAAAATCATTCCCTTTCTTCGGTACTTTAATTCTAACATAATGCGTTTACTTTTGCAAGCTTTGAAAGGTCAGCGGACAGTTTTTCATACATATACCGCAGACAACCCCACGCCCTATCATCTTAAAATGTCGCTTCATATAATCACTGCACAACTGAGGGTCAAAGCTATCTCCAATAGCCGCCGACGGGCAGTTCTCAATACATAGATTGCAATCCACACAAAGATTAAGCCTCTTTGCCTCTCTTTCTATCGACACAAAATCGGTAAAAATAGTAGCAAGGCGAACAGATGGTCCGTATTTTGGAGTGAGCAGAAGATTATTTTTTCCCATAGAGCCAATCCCCGCCAAAACTGCCCCCTTTTTGTGCGAGTATCTCCCAGCAAAACCTCGACTATCAAAACTGCGAATACTCTGGCTTGCCGCTATGCAGTAATAACTATAACCGCTCTCTTGCAAAATTGCACCTATTAGCAGTGCTGTCTTATCAAGATGCGCATTAACGGTTCTGTAGTGATGAAAATAGCTCTCGGTAGGTGCGTTATCAATCTCGCTTATAATAAACCTTGATAGCGGAAAATAAATAGATATTCCATATTGAAGAGGCATCTCTTCGTCTTTGAAAAAACCTATTTCACACCCATTTTGCCTTGCAACATCTTTTATCCTATCAATCATATAATCACCAATTATATGATACCATAAATCTCGCCAAATGACAAAAGTCAGCTGAAATAATCTGTAAACTTCGCCTTTTCCTCATCACTCATATAAACGCCTCCATCACTCTCTGTGAAAATAGGCGCCACAAGCTGAATGTCATACCCAAGCTCCCCTGTTTTCTCTATAAATATCTCAGCCGCCAAGATATCCCTTCCGCCAAAGCTACCATCCTCATACTTTTCAAATAGCGTTAGCACTGTCTGTGGGTTTTGCAAAACCGCTTTTAGTATCTCTTTTATTGCTGTGTTTTTTAGATTTTCAGAAATATTAGGGTCTGCGAGTAGCGATAAAAATGTTATCGGGTTTAGTTCTTGCTTGCCACTTTGTAGCGTAAACGATATACGGCTTGTCTGCTCTGTCAGTATAATATCGTTATCGATTTCAATATAGCTTGTCGGCAGCTCGTTTAAAATATTTAGCATATCCCCATAGCTTAGAAAGGCATATCTGTCGATTAAAATAGAGTATTCCTCTGCTATTTCAAGGCTCATATTATAAAGGTTTGATTGTTTTGCCTTATCCCTTATTGTCTCATCACCTATGACTAAATCATTGGGAATTACCGAAAAAAGCAGAGTATTATCAGTAGGCGATAGGCGCAACAGGATTTTCGTGCTATCAACACCATCGCTCCTCGTATTGATCTCAAACAGCGCTGTACCACTGATATTACCTTGCATAACCTCAATGCCAGGAGTTTCTATATCGGCTTCTATATAGTAGTCAAACCCATCTGTAGACGGGTAAATCATAACCGCAACCACTCCACCAAAAAAGGCAAGTGAGAAAAAGAATGTCACTAAAAACACCTTGACGTTTCTCATAAGCTCTCCTTAATTAAATAATCTTCACGCCACTTAAGCGACGCCTATGCAATCTAATACTTTTATTATTGCCTATTTTTTGAAGTTTAACATAAAAAAAGAGCTGAAAAACTCGCAGTTTGCGATAAACTAAGTTGTTTGCTATATAAACACAAAAACAACCTTGAAATAATCAAAGTTGTTAATAAAAATGATACCATATATCTTTTCAGATTATTACACCACGAAAAACCTCAAAAAGCAAAAAAATCTGCACTTACGCCTCTTCGTCAGATATGAATTTTGATTGCAACCCCATATATTCTTTAAACATGCAAACAGCGTCACACGCTATAAAAACAATAGGAAAAACTATAAAAACTAAACTTTCAAATATCGAAAACATCTGCATGTCCCCCTTAAATCTTTTGTTGTTATCTTAATTATATCTATATATATGTACGATAAAAAGGACTATGCCAATAAAGGCAACATTATAAGAATTTTCGGGCAAATCTTTGTTTTGATTTCTAATGCTACTGCTCTTTTTACTTATTTCTTTAAAACTACCTACATTTATATCTTTGCAAAAAATAGGAGCACGGTCTAAACCGTGCCCCTTACTCGCTTTATTAATATTTGTTGTCGTTTAAATCGAAATCGAAATCATCAAATTCATCGGAGGACGAAGCTTTACTTGTCGGAATAAAATTCGAATTTTTCGCTCCCGCATCTCCTCTTAGGTTAAACCTTGCAATCAACTGTTGCATGCTTATAGCCTGTGACGAGAGCTCTTCGCTCGCCGCGGCACTCTCCTCGCTTGTAGCAGAGTTTGTGGAAACAACTGCCGATATTTGGTCAATTGCACCCATAACCTGAGTCGCACCTTGTGCTTGGGTGTTTGACGCTTCAACTATTTTTTCCATCAAAGCCGCTGTCTCTTTAGCACGCTCAACAACTGCTAGTGTATTTGCAGTTGCATCTCCCGCAAGTGAAACGCCTTTATTGATTGAATTTATCGATGAAGCAATTAAATCGCCTGTGCTCTTTGAAGCTTCTGCCGACTTCGCCGCAAGATTTCGCACCTCATCTGCAACAACAGCAAATCCCTTACCAGCACTTCCAGCCCTTGCCGCCTCAACAGCTGCGTTTAGAGCAAGAATATTTGTTTGGAAAGCTATGTCATCGATAGTTTTGATAATTTTGCTTATCTCTTTGCTCTTCTCATCTATCTCTCTCATAGATTCCATCATAAGCGCCATCTTCTCGTTGCTTGCATCAATGGCTTCAGTAGTTTCGCTTACCATTTTTCCAGCACTCTGTGCATCTTTAGAATTTATATTAATCTGCTCGCCAACATCTTTAATGGTATTTGATAGCTCGATAACACTGCTCGACTGCTCTGTTGCACCCTGAGCGAGTGACTGTGCCGCAGAAGAAACCTGCTCAGCACCTTGTGAAACTTGTCCAGACATAAGTTTTATCTGCGACATTATATCATTCATATAGTCAATTAGCGAATTTAGATTTTTCTTAATTGGCCCAAACTCACCCGGATAATCTCTATCAATGCTAATATTTAGATTGCCTTTGTTTATATTGTCAGTAACATTTACAATATCCGCCATAACAACGCCAATCATATCTTGAGATATCCGAACAGCATCTGCCATTGAGCCGAGCTCATTATTGCTATCATATAGCGGTCTAATAGAAAGCTGACCTTTTGAGAATCCAACAACGCTGTTTTGAACTTCTGTAAGTGGTTTTATTATACCTTTTGTCAACGATATAGCTATAACAACTGCTATTAAAATAGCTACACCCGCAACTGCCACAACAATTAACAGTCCAGTACTAGCAGACGCATTAAGATCGTTTATAGCTTTGTCTGTAAAGTCTTCCATCTTTATTAGAAGCACTTCTCCCTCTTCAATTACCTGCTTTATCCTCGGAGTACAGTCGTTGATAATTATCTCTGCTGCCGCCTCTAAATCTCCAGCTCTTGCTTGTGCAATAATCGGGTCGAGCAGTGCTCCCCACTCCTCCACAAGCGCTATGTAGTTACTCACATCGTCATCTTCAAAAGCATAGAGCGCATCTAAGTGGCTAAGGCTCTCCTCTAAGTTCAGAAGCGGTTGCTCGATTGAACTGTAAGCTTCATCGCTATATCCAAACAACGCAATTTGTCGAAGAATCATAGCTATGTAGTTGACTTCTTTTTCCGCCTCTTCAAGCTCTGTTAGAAACTCGATGTTGTTATCGATTATATACTGATAGTCCATACGCGAATTGTTTGCCTGTGTTAATGCCATAAGCACAGATGCGCCTAAAAGAACAATTGTTAGTGCAAAAGCAATAATTATTCTAAGGCCGATTTTTAGGTTATCAAACGCTTTCATTTTTAATCCTCCAACATTACCGTCCACTTTCACTTATTTGCCCAAAAAAATTGTAAATACTACATATATTATATCAAAAATCACCCATAAACTTCAAGTGCTAAAATGAAATATTTTTTTTACAGAAACTTTTTAAATAAACACACACTATGTTTACTTGGAAACCAAATATAAATTACAGTATAATATTTCTATCAAAAACAAAATAAAAGCACAGAGTTTTTCACACTCTGCACTTTTATATTTAGACTATAATCGATTTACCTGTCATCTCGCTCGGCTGAGGTAGTCCTAAAACCGCAAGCATAGTTGGAGCGATATCAGCAAGACAACCGCCATCACGCAGCGAAATATCATCAAGTCCGCAGACGATAAATGGCACTAAATTTGTGGTATGCGCGGTAAATGGACTGCCATCATCCTCATACATTCTGTCGGCATTTCCGTGGTCAGCTGTTATCATCAGCACTCCACCCGCTTTTTTAACAGCCTTGTAGACTTCACCCACACCATGATCAGTTGCCTCGACCGCTTTGACGGCCGCTTCAAATATACCTGTATGGCCTACCATATCGCAGTTTGCGAAATTCAGGATAATAACATCGTATTTACCGCTCTCAATCCTCGCAACAACTTCTTTTGTTACTTCTGGCTCGCTCATCTCAGGCTGCAAATCGTAAGTTGCAACTTTTGGCGATGGAATAAGCGCTCTATCCTCGTTTTCATAAGGCGCTTCTACTCCGCCATTGAAAAAGAATGTAACATGTGCATACTTCTCTGTTTCAGCGATGCGAAGCTGAGTTTTTCCATTTTGCGCTATATACTCACCGAAAGTATTTTCGAGTGACTGTGGAGTGAATGCAACTGAAACATTTGGCATAGTTACATCGTATTGAGTTAGGCAGACAAAATGCAGTGAAAGCATACCGCCTTCTCTCTCAAAACCATCAAAAGCTGGGTCGACAAAGCATCTTGTTATCTCACGAGCTCTATCAGGGCGGAAGTTTGCAAAAACAACGCTGTCCCCGCTCTTAATCATACCTTTATCGTTTACAACAACAGGCTTTATAAACTCGTCAGTAACTTCACTGCCATAGCTCTTCTCGCAAGCATCACAAGCAGAGCTGTTTTCAACACCTATTCCCTGCACCATAGCTTTGTAAGCTTTCTCAACACGCTCCCAGCGGTTATCTCTATCCATTGCATAGTATCTTCCGATAACAGTTGCAATACTGCCAGCGCCTATATTTGCAAGGCTCTTCTCGAGCGAATCGACAAAGTCAATTCCTGAAGTAGGCGGTACATCCCTACCGTCCATAAAGCAGTGAACGAATATATCAGATACCCCTTTATCAGCGGCCGCTTTCACAAGTGCCTCTATATGTTCAATATGGCTGTGAACGCCACCGTCTGATAAAAGACCCATTATGTGGAATGCACTATTTTTTGTTTTGCAGTTCTCTATTGCATCGTTTATAGCTTTGTTCTCAAAAAAATCGCCATCTTTAATTGATTTTGAAATTCTTGTAAGCTCCTGGTAAACAATTCTGCCGGCACCGATATTTGTATGCCCAACTTCGCTGTTTCCCATCTGACCATCAGGAAGACCCACCGCAAGACCCGACGCCTCGATTGAGGTCATTGGATTGTTGCTCATTATCTCTGATAGATTTGTAGTCTTCGCCGCTTTTATTGCATTAACGCTATCGTCGGTACCAAGTCCGAATCCGTCCATAATGCATAGCACTAAAGGTTTTTTCATCAAATTCTCCTCTTTATTGTTTTACAGCCTCAATAATGCTGTTAAAGTCGGCAGCTTTTAGCGAAGCGCCACCGATAAGTCCGCCATCGACGTTTTTCTTTGAAAGAAGCTCTTTAGCATTACCTGCATTCATGCTACCGCCGTACTGCACAGGAACACTCTCCGCCGCCTCTGCACCATAAAGAGATGCTATCACATTGCGTATTTCAGCGCAAACTTCTTCCGCCTGCTCTGATGTTGCGGTTTTGCCGGTCCCAATAGCCCAAACAGGCTCGTACGCAATAACAACTTTTGAAAGCTCTTCTTTTGATATATCAGTAAGGGCAATTTTTGTTTGTTTTCCAACAACTTCAAAGGTTACGCCCCACTCTCTCTCTTCCAAAACTTCACCGACACAGATAATAGCTGTGAGCCCTGCCGCAATAACAGCTTTCGCTCTCTTATTCACTGTTTCATCGGTTTCTGCAAAGTACTGACGGCGCTCGCTGTGACCAAGCACAACATAAGTTACACCTGCTTCTTTTAGCATATCAGCAGATATTTCACCTGTATATGCACCGCTTTTTTCAAAGTGGCAGTTTTGTGCCGCAACTTCAATTGCGCTATCTTTAGTCATCTCGACAGCTGTTTTGATATCGGTGAAAGGAACAGCAATAACAACTTTACAAGCAGGCTCTTTAACAACTTCTAAAAGCTCTGCAATAAGTGCTTTGCTCTCACTCTCGGTTTTGTTCATCTTCCAGTTTCCAGCAATAACGACATCTCTTTTACTTTTATCCATAACAAACTCCTTTATTATATTTATTTTATACGACCAAAAAGGCGACACTAAGTCGCCTTCTTTATTATTTATCGTTGAGGCAAGCTATACCCGGTAGCTCAAGACCTTCAAGGAACTCAAGTGAAGCTCCGCCGCCTGTGCTTATGTGGGTCATCTTATCTGCAAATCCAAGTGTTTCAACTGCAGCCGCACTATCGCCACCGCCGATTATCGAGATAGAACCGCTATCAGCAACTGCTTTCGCCACTGCAACAGTACCGTCTTCAAAGTTTTTCCACTCAGAAACACCCATAGGGCCGTTCCAGATAACTGTTTTTGCATCTATAATAGCCGCTGTAAACAGCTCAATAGTATTAGGACCTATATCAAGTCCCATCCAACCATCTTCTATTTCGGTGCTATCCATTATCTTCTTTGTGCACTCAGGGTCGTATTTATCGCCAACCGCATTGTCTATTGGTAGCAAAATCTCAACGCCTTTAGCTTTAGCTTTATCAAGCAGTTCAAGTGCGAGGTCGAGCTTGTCCTCTTCGCAGATAGAGTTACCTATCATGTGACCTTGAGCTTTTAGGAAGGTATAAGCCATACCGCCGCCGACAATTATCTTGTCTACCTTCTCAATTAAGTTGTTTATAACGCCGATTTTATCCGAAACTTTCGCTCCGCCAAGTATTGAAACAAACGGACGTTTTGGATCATTTAGAGCATCGCCCATAATTTTAATTTCTTTTTGAATTAGGTAGCCAGAAACAGCAGGTAGATAATCCGCAACACCCGCAGTTGAAGCGTGCGCACGGTGAGAAGTTCCGAATGCATCGTTTACAAATATCTCAGCGAGATTTGCAAGCGCTTTTGCAAATGCAGGATCGTTTTTCTCCTCTTCTGAGTGGTAACGAACATTCTCAAGAAGCATAACTTCGCCAGCTTTTAGCTCTGATGCAAGCTTTGTAGCATCTTCTCCGATAACGTCTTTCGCCATTTTAACTTCGCAACCGAGAAGTTCAGATAGTCTTTTTGCAACTGGAGTTAATGAAAATTTAGGATTAAACTCACCCTTAGGTCTGCCCATATGTGAGCAGAGAATTAGAGCGGCACCCTTATCCTTTAGGTATTTAATTGTTTTAATAGATTCTGCAATCCTCTTATCATCGGTAATAACGCCGTCTTTTAGCGGTACATTGAAGTCAAGGCGAGCAAGTACTTTCTTGCCTGATACATCAATATCCTCAATCGTTTTTTTGTTTAATGCGTTCATAGTAACATCCTTTCGTTATCTTATTCACAATCTTTATTGTATAATAAATTGCCATAATTTGCAATAGTTCCCAGCAATTTTTACCATTTGTTAAAATGTAGCTGACCCTCTGTCTGTAACCCCTCAAACCCCTGTTGCCGAAGCGACTCATACACGACAATAGCTACCGCATTCGACAGGTTTAAACTCCTTGCAGTTGAAGCCATCGGAAGCCTTATACAGTTTTCCCTGTTTTGAAGCAATAATTCTTCCGGCAGCCCTTTATCCTCTCTGCCAAAAACAAGGTAAACCTCCCCTGTTAATTCGCAGTCGCTGTATATTTTTTTTGCTTTTGTCGTAAGGTAGAAAAAGTTGCCGTCGCTGTTTTCACGATAAAACTCATCTATATTTTCATAGTAGGTTATATCGAGGTCATACCAATAATCGAGTCCCGCTCTTTTGAGCTTTTTGTCGTCCACCTCAAATCCCATAGGGCGGACAAGATGAAGCCTCGCCCCTGTGGCTGCGCATGTCCTTGCGATATTCCCTGTGTTTTGCGGAATTTGCGGTGAGATAAGCACAATATTTATCATAGGCTATTGTATCCTGTAAAGGTATTTTGAGCTGATAGATAGTACAGCGCCTTTTCAAACAATACCCCATACCGCTTATCGGTGCCATAACCATAGGTGGTTTTAATCGCAAGCTCTAAAAATCTTGTTGCACGCTCTATGCCAATAGGAAAACTATCCCCCGAGAGATAAGCCGCAACAAGGGTTGCCGCAAACATATCGCCAGTTCCTGGGTAGCTTATCGGCACATAGTCGCAAACAACTTTCCAAAAATTATTCTTCTCGCGCTCATACCCAACATTTACAAGCCCTACCCCTCGAAGCCGTATCCCCGTTATAACGACCATCGAAGGCCCTATATCTGATAACTTTATAAGCATCGATTTTATCTCGGTTGCGCTGTATTCAATCCCCTGCTCTGAGGTACCAAGGAGCATCGCCGCCTCTGTTGGGTTCGGTGTTATTATATCCGCTACCGCTACAAGATTTCTCATTCTCGCTTGAAGCTCATCGGTGCAGGTGCTATACCTCTTGCCGTGATCCCCCATAACAGGGTCTACAACTTTCAGTGCGTTTTTATACTCTTTCATATAAGCAAGACAGTGCTCAACCTGTTCTACACTGCTCAAAAAACCTGTATAGACAGCATCAAATGAAAGGTCTAACTGTTTATAATGGGTGAGAGTATCCTCTAAAAACTGCGTTTCATCACGCAAAACAAAATCTCCAAGCCCACCTGTGTGGGTCGAGAGGATAGCTGTCGGAATTGGGCAACACTGTATCCCCATAGCAGATATAATCGGCATTATGACCGAGAGGGAACATCTTCCAAAACTGCTTAAATCATGTATAGCGGCGACCCGCTTTAAATTATTTTCCACAAAACACCTCTATGTAATCGTATTATTGCCCATTTTTTAGCCATACTAAATATAACCGAAATTTAAGGAGGATATAAAAATGGGAGCTATAAAAAAAGCGGCAGTAGCAATGGCGGCAATCGGACTTGCCTCTGCGGGAGTTGTTGCCGCAAACAGCATGAGCAACAAAAAGCCAAAAGCCAAAGCTAAAACTGCACAAAACTCAATGTCATCTATTGCGTCAGCAGTTCATGCGGCGGGAGATTTCATTGAAAACGTTTCAACTTTATCAAAAAAATAGTCACTGATATTATACCACTAAATAACAAACGGTTGCAATAATAAAGCGGACAATTCCGCTTTATTATTTTTGCTTTTTTTGGTATAATTGTTTCATTAAAACTAATAGGAGATTTTTTATGAAATACAAAGCGATACTCTTCGACCTCGATGGCACTCTCTTTGACACCAAAGAGGGGATAATTTACTCAATGCTCCGCTCGCTTGACCATATAAACCACCCCCACCCACCACAAGAGCTACATAAAAAGTTTATAGGTCCTCCCATTAATTATATTTACAAAGAGCTCTGCAAAGTTCAAGACGACGAAGATATAAAAAGAGCATTTGCTTTTTATAAAATAGACTATACCGATGTTGGCGTGAACCTTTCAAAACCCTATAATGATTTAAAGAAAACACTCCAAAGCCTCAAACAAAAAGGATATATACTTGCAGTCGCCACCTTAAAAGACCAAGACTATGCGCCAAATATAATTGATATGCACGGTGTTTTAGACTGTTTTGATTTTATTGCAGGCTCTGATGATAAAGCCGGACGCAATAACAAGGCAAAAATAATAGAGTATGCCGCAGAGAATTTAGGCATACCGGTTGCCGACTGCTTTATGATTGGCGACAGCCCGTTTGACGCTCTCGGCGCAGTTATGGCTGGGTGCGATTTTGGCGCTGTTACTTTTGGTTTCGGCTTTGATGACGAAACCCACTGCAGAAGATACCCTGCAAAAGCTGTTTTTAACAGTATGACTGAGATTGATGAGTATTTCTAAACTTTTCCCATTTATAATCTAAGAAAATCTTTTAAACAAACTCTTCGCTGAGCTTTTTCTGCGGAGAGTTTGTTTTTTTGTATCTCTTTGACTGGTAAAATTTAAGTGGTGTGCACTGTCCGCCGCCCGCAGTGGCAAACCATAGGTTTGCCAAAGTCGAATTTTATTCGACAAAACGCACACAAGTGCGTTTACTGCGGGCGCGGCAGAAGCCAGAAGACAGAAGCCAGAAAACAGAAATCAGATTTGCAGAGCGCACATTTTTCAGCCGTTTAGCTGATTTAAGCTCACTTTTCACCCATCAAAAAACGGATTTGAAAACTATCAAATCCGTTTTTATTTTTATAAACTTGAGAATCAACTACCAAAAGACCGTTCCGCTTTTTATCAGCAGTAATGCTCCATCAAGTAGCAATAAAACTTACAAGCTGTGATATGCGCATCAACTCTTGTGTTCTCATCTGTTCTATGCTCATTCCCAGGTGGGTCACCGAGCTCTAAATATGGCTTAAAGCGAATGCAAGAATTACAAATCTGCTCATAGAATCTTGCATCAGTGCCACCGATAGAGATAGACGGCAGAACAACTGCTTCTGGAAAAAAGACGCCTATCGTTTCCTTGATAGCGTTGTAGCCAAGTGAGTTTATATCCGCAATTTCAGATGGATCAACACCACGCTCTTTTTTTATCTCAAGGTTGCTGTCGTTTGCAATGGCAATGCAGTGCTCTAAAATATCTTGACAGCTATCCCCCGGGCCATTTCTAAAATTAATTAGTCCTGTAACTGTCTGCGGTAGGACATTTGGCGCTGGTGAGCCGTTTATCATATTAACAGCTGTCGTTGTTTTAACAAGCGGGTCGAGATGTTTTTTCTCTTCCATAAACGCTATTATTTCAGCTTCGTATTTTTTTGGGTCAGAGAAGTATTCTTTATACTTTTCATCTGTGACATAAGGCGCAAGCCCTATAAAAAACTCCTCTAAAACCTTGTTTACAGACGGCTTAAGTCCATTGTCCTCAATTTTGCCTAGTGCCTTGCAGACAGCGCCAAGCGAGGTACCTTTTCCTGGCTTCGATGAATGACCGCCTTCATTTTTTGCAGTTACCGTTATATCGGTATAGCCTTTCTCGCAGATATTAATTTCGGCAATAAGAGTTGACGGAGCGAAATAATCGTCCCCCATCTTAAAGTGCGCCCCCTCATCAAAGACAAATTCAAGGGTGACACCCTGCTCACGCAGCATATCAGAAATGGCCGCATTTCCTTTTCCACCGAGAGTTTCCTCATCGTGCCCAAAGGCAAAATAGATATCTTTTTTCGGCACAAATCCTCTCTCAAGGTGATACTCCATTGCAGATAGAGAAGCTATAAGCGAATTTTTCGTATCATTAGCACCCCTGCCATAAATAAAGTTATCATCTACTGTACCGCTAAATGGTGGAAACTTCCAGTCGCCCTCAGTTCCCTCGTTCACCGGCACAACGTCCATATGCGCCATAAACATAACGCCTTTTTTATCAGTGCCTGAAAGCTTTAAAAGCAAGCTCATATCGTTTATAACACTCCACTCAAGTCTCTCACAGCAAAGCGGATAGGTTTCTTTTAAAAACTCTATCGCCGCCACAAACTC
>CAYJJJ010000058.1:0-12462 GCA_964370465.1 uncultured Oscillospiraceae bacterium | reverse complement strand
ATCTTCCACTCGCAGGTTCGCAGTTTATATTTCGAAACTTTCTTTTCAGGCGGTTGCGGGGTGTTTAGCTTATCTTCAAGTTTTTTAAGGGTATTCTTCCAGGCTAAAAACTTCTTTTCCCCCGCTTCTTTCCATCGCTCATCCTCAAAGTTGTGCATATAATATAGCGCCTTTTCCCTCACCTCTTCGGTAAGTCTGCCATAATTCCATAAAGTGTCTGCAATGGCATACCAGAATAACGCCATTTCATCGGTGTCATCTATCGCTTCGATATCAAGATAAAGCAATTTATAGATATACTGGTATGCTTCTTCGTTTGTATCTCCAAACTTTAGCCTGTCTAAATATGTACTTCTTATGTCACAAGCTGCATCGTTTGAATATAATGCTGTTCCCCATGCTCCCATTTTTATCCCTCCAAGCTAAATTTATCCTAGTCAAAATTCATCTCGATTAATTGGTTAATTTTATTATATCACCTGTGACTAATTATGCAATATTTTTTATAACGTTAAATCGGTTGAAAAATGTGGATATATAGATAAAATTTGAGTGTTTATGAATTTGCTTGCTGGTTTGTTTGCTGTGTATGGGTTTTTTGTTTTGCAGTTGTGTTCTGTTTTTTTATGAGCGATATCGCCAAAGAATCAAGCTGTAACACTATAGACGCACTGCTGTGTCGCACAAGTGTACTGCTGTGTCGCACAAATGTACTGCTGTGTCACCCATAGATGTCCATCACCGTAGCCCCGCCCGCAGAGGCGATTTTTTAAATCGCCGAAGTCGAGCGAAGCTCGACTAAACGCACGCAGTGCGTTTTCTGCGGGCGGGGCGCTGGGCAGATAGCAAAAAAAACTGCAAACTTAAAAGTAGTTATTGCATAGCGTTTTATAAACCGCTATAATTAACTAAATGAGGTGTTAAGATGAATAATTTTGAAATAAGAGAAGCAAAAAGGGAAGACTGTGCGAAAATTTTGGGTTTTATCAATGCACTTGCAGTCTATGAAAAGATGGAGAGCGATGTTGTTGCAACAGAAATGCTGCTCGAAGAGTGGATATTTGAGCGGAAAATAGCAAAGGTTATTATTGCAGTAGAAAATGGTATGGATATAGGGTTTGCCCTTTATTTTCACAACTTCTCAACATTTGTCGGCAGAGGTGGAATATATCTTGAAGATTTGTTTATAAACCCTGAATATAGAGGGCGGGGATACGGAAAGGCGCTTCTTCAGCACATTGCAAAAGAGGCTGTATTGAATAAATGCGGACGAGTTGAGTGGGCGTGTCTTGACTGGAATAAGCCGAGTATTGATTTTTATCTATCTCTCGGCGCAAAGCCACTATCTGATTGGACGACATATAGGCTTTCAGGCGATGAACTCTCAGCGTTTGCAAAATGAATATATAAATAGTCTGGAAAATGAAAAATGATTATCAGGACAAATTTATTTTTATCATAATTATATTTTTACAAATTTAAAAATAGTTTTGTCTTTTTTCTAAAATCTGATATAATTATATAACAAAACTTAGTTTAATGGAGAGAAAAATGGAAAAAAGTAAAGTATATTTTAGCGATATGAGAGCATTGCCCGGCACAAATCTTTTGATAAAACTTGAGAAACTCATAAAAGAGGCGGGAATTTCGGATATTGATTTTACAGAGAAATTTGCGGCGATAAAAATTCACTTCGGTGAGCCTGGTAACCTTGCTTTTCTGCGTCCAAACTACGCAAAAGTAGTTGCTGATACAATTAAAAGTCTTGGAGGAAATCCTTTTTTAACCGATTGCAATACGCTATATGTCGGCAGAAGAAAAAATGCCATTGAACATATAGAGTCTGCATATGAGAATGGCTACTCACCGTTTTCGACTGGATGTCATGTTATAATCGGCGATGGTCTAAAAGGTACTGATGAGACACTTGTTCCGATTGACGGTGAACTCGTTAAAGAAGCAAAGATTGGAACTGCGATAATGGATGCGGATATTATAATTTCGCTCAACCACTTTAAAGGCCACGAGTCGACTGGTTTTGGTGGTGCACTCAAAAATATTGGTATGGGATGTGGCAGTCGTGCTGGAAAGATGGAGATGCATTCATCAGGGAAGCCGATTGTTTATGCAGAGGCATGTAAGATGTGCAAAATGTGCAAGAAGATGTGTGCACATGATGCAATTTCTTTTGACTCAGAGAAAAAAGCTGTGATAGATAGCGATAAATGTGTTGGCTGTGGTAGATGCATTGGTGCATGTTCATTTGATGCGATTGAGTCAGACTGGGGCGCTTCAAATGACGACCTCAACAAAAAAATTGCAGAGTATACAGCAGCTGTTTTAAAAGATAGACCGCATTTTCATATTAGTTTGATTGTTGATGTATCGCCGTTTTGTGATTGTCATTCAGAAAACGATGCGGCTATTATTCCAGATGTTGGTATGCTTGCTTCTTTTGATCCCGTTGCGCTCGATAGAGCCTGTGCTGACCTTTGCAACAAAGAAATAGCTTATCACAACAGCTTTGTTGGCGATAAAACTAAAGAGAGTTGCGATTGTCACAACCACGGACACAAAGACCACTTCAAAGCAATGCACCCGACCACTAACTGGCAGGTAGCTTTAGATCATGCCAAAAAGATGGGTATCGGAACTGATAAGTATGAGATGGTAGTTGTAAAATAATTTTTTGCAATTAAAAAAGCAATATTAAAAGGCTTAAATCAAGCAAATGTGCAAGATTTAAGCCTTTTTTATTTCCAAAAAACTAGTTGAAATCGCCGTCCCACATTGGCATATTTTCTATATACTGCCCCTCAACTGCAGGTAAGTAAAATGCACCATAGCTATTAAGCGAAAGCTCCTCGTCTTTGTGCTCGGGCAGTTCGATGTAGAAACGATAGTAAGGGATGAATATCTCGAGTTCGCTGTCATTTCTATAAATAAGCTCAACTCTTCGAATCAAATTCTCATCTGGAAGTGTGTCCGGTACTGTAGAGATGAAATTTCCCTCAAGTAGCAGATTTTCTGCTTCGTCTGCTGAGATTATAGGGTAGGAGGCAACGGGCTCTAATATGTCGGTTGAGTATTTAATAGCTTTTGTAATACTGCCATCTTCTGAAACCATAAACCAGATATAATCAAATTTATAGTTAGTAGAAACATCAAATTCACTCTCGCCGCCCTCGTAGATATAGATATCATAACTGCGTTTTCCGTATATGTTGTATCCGCCACCAGTTACAGTAATTTGTGGATTCTCCATATCTATAAAGTCATAAAGCTTTACAATAAGTTCGTCTGATGCATTTAAGATATCATCATAGTTATCATCTGATGTGAGTGAGCTTATTATAGAATTTTCAAACTCAACAGTTGTTTCAAGGGTTGTATCGACCGAAACTTTCATACCATCGCTCTCGATATAATATTCAGTTAAATCAAATTCGCCAACAGGCCCTATGTGAACACGACCATCAGGCAGTGTGGTTATCTCCATGCCGTCGGGTATCTCTTCGATATCCTCCTCTGAAATGTCCTCTCCAACTGTATAAGCGGATTTCGAAAGCAGCTCCGCTCGCTCTTCTTCGGTGTAGCCGTTGTTTTCTATTACTACATTGTCAGTTTCAATACCGAGTGACTGAGCTGTTTTAATTAACAGTGCTTGCATTGCATCGTAGTCAGGGTCGCTCACAAGATAAAAGTTTGACTTAGGATATTTGTTTGTATAAACTGTGAGCTCATCTATGCCGCTACCATTACCAACTGGGCTCTCGGGCGGAATATCGGAAATATCATATGCTAAAGTTCCCTCAAATCCCATTGAACTGTTAAATTCAGCTGGAATGGTGAGAATAGGGAGCTCTTCTGCTCTTCTCGGCATTATAAAAAGTACAGCTGATACAACAACTACAAAACAAGCGGCGGCGATAAAGGGAAATGACTTTACAGTGCTTCTTTTCTTATAGCTTTCGCTTTCCATTATAAACTTATCATCTATCTTACCAATATTTTGGAATAATTCAAAACCTTTCATATTGTTATACCCTCACTTTCAAAGTGTTTTAGAAGTTTTTTTCGGTTTCTTGCCAAAGATGATTTTACAAGGCTTTCAGACAGGGAAAATCTAACGGCTATTTCAGATATTTTTTCAGCAAAGAAATATCTGCGGACAAATAAAACCCTATCTCGCTCTGATAAGTTTTCAAGAAAAGCGTTTAAAGCTAAAACAATTTCCCCCTCTTCAATTTTCCTCTCGGTATTATCACTTGATGGGATAGACTGTTCAAGTTCAGAGGTTATAGCAGTTAAATTCGCCCCTCGTTTTTGAGCTCCTTTTTTTCGAATAATATCAATCGAGAGGTTGCGGGTTATTTTTGCAAGAAAAGAAAACAAATAGCTATAAGGCTTGTTTGGAGGAATACTATCCCAAGCGGAGAGGTAGGTATCATTTTCTGCCTCTTTGCTGTCTTGCTCGTCTCTGGTTATCGCTAGAGCTAACCGAAAAAGCCGCTCGCCATATAGGGCGGTGGTATGCGATATTGCATCGGGATTTCGCTGTAAGTATAGGTTTACTATTTTTGTTGAGTCCATCTTAATTACCCCCTTCACCCTAAATAACGCAAAATAAATATAAAAGGTCGCATTTATTATAACATTTTTTAATAGAAAAAACCGCCCTATAAAAGGCGGTTAATTTATTTGTTTTCAAATACTATGACCGAAAGCTTTATGCTGATAAAATTCGCTATAATAGAAGCACCTAAAATTAAAAGCGACATAGGCGAGAGGTTTGAGGAGGGGATTTCGGTTAAGAGGTCGGCTGTTAATATATTGCCATTAATTATAGTTGCCCCAAAATAACTAATAGCGATAAGCGCAACAATTAAGAAAATTCTCGATTTTTCAACACCAAACTTGAAATTCAAAAAAAGATTTATAGCAGTAAAGAATAGGGATGCTGATATTGAGAGGATAAATATATTCGGGGTGAGCACGCTTTCAATATTGATTACGACTGAGCCGAAAATACTGCCTATAACTACTAAAACGGAACATAGAGCTATACCGATGTATCCAAACAGGTATTTTGAGAGGACTATATCGCTCTTTTTAATGGGAAACATCGTTGCAAGGTCGTTCCATTTCGAGCGTTCATCGTAGGCAAATGCAGTTGATGGAAGCATAGCGCCATAGAAAAATGCGAAAAACGCAAGTGAGCCGCCACCTGAAAAAGAAACAAAAACTATAAGCAGAAGAAATATCTTAAGGTGTTTTACAATAACGCTTACATCTTTTAAAATGAGTCCCTTCATCTAAAATCCCTCCTTTGCCATAAAAACAACGATATCTTCAAGGCTTGTATTCTCGGTTTTTATGCTACCGTTTATCATATCTCTTAAAACGAGTGCATCATAGCCATAAGAAGTTTTTTTATTCGCAACTATAGCCTCGCTTGGAACTGCTTCGAATTCATCGCTACTCAGCTTGCAAATAGCATACCGCTCAAGGATTATATCCTTCTCTTCGCAGATAACAACTTTGCCGCGGTGCATAAATGTTATATAATCGCATACCTTCTCAAGGTCGCTTACAATATGAGAGGAGAGAAGAATAGAGTGGGTTTCCTCTCTTGTGAAATCAAAAAACACATCTAAAATTTCATCTCGCACCATTGGGTCGAGTCCGCTTGTTGCCTCATCTAAAATAAGAAGTTTCGGCTGATGAGAGAGGGCTATTGCTATTGCAAGCTTCATCTTCATGCCTCTTGAAAAGTCTCCGAATTTTTTATTAGTTGGAAGTGAGAATTTTTGCAAGTAGCTACTAAACAGCGAAGAGTCCCAGTTTTTATAGATATTTTTCATGATATTCTCAATGGATTTTGATGTTAAAACTTCGGGGAAATACGCCTCATCGAGAACGATGCCAATATCTTGTTTTACCTCGGTGAACTGCGGCGAGAGGTTATCGTATGAAAGAACAGATATTTCACCACTATCTCTTTTTATCGAGTCCATAATAAGCTTTATTGTTGTGCTTTTGCCAGCGCCGTTTTCACCAACAAGCCCCATAATTGAGCCCGCAGGCAGAGAAAAAGTTACATCAGAAAGGGAAAAATCATTGTAATTTTTTGAAAGGTTTTTTATTTCAATCGCATTCATAGTTAAACTCCATCTTAAGGTTTATGTGAATATTAATTATATTTTCCACTTTTAAAAGAAACTATCATCATAGAAAATATCAAAAATCTCACTGATTTCATCTTTTGAAAGTTTGGCACAGTGGGCGAGCTTTGCAGCTTTTTTAAGGTGTTCCTCTATCTCTTTTATGGTCGATTCACGCATCATCTGCTTATTTTTCTCCGCAACAAAAGAGCCTTTGCCTGCAACGGTATATATAAAACCGTCACGCTCTAAATCATCATATGCACGTTTGGTGGTTATTACGCTGATTTTCAAGTCTTTCGCAAGGGAGCGAATAGAGGGGAGAGGGGCGTTGCTTGCGATATCTCCACTGATAATAGCAGATTTAATGCTGTCGTAAATTTGCGAATAGATAGGTATTCCATCCGCGTTGCTAATAATTATTTTCATATATGAACCTCATAACTGTATATACGTTATATACACAGTATACACAGTGGGTGTGTTTTTGTCAATAGAAATTTATGGTTAATTTTTGAGAAATATGCAGTGGCTTTATTTGGAATAGAAAAAGCAAAAAAACAGGCGTGAATAAAAATCACACCTGGTTTCCTGTTTTATATTCAGTTAATGCCTTGTTATATTTGCAATTTCAATCCCTAAAATGCTGTATACATACTGAGAGATATAATAGCTGCCATCGCGAAGTTCTCCACTCAAATTAACAGAGTAAAAAATTCCATAGTAGTCGCCACTGCCACCGTCATCAGCTGTTTGTGAGAGGGTAAATATCGGTTTTTCAAAACTTGAAATCCTTCTGTAATCATAGATGCCACAAAATGCTATTAATAATAAAATTATAGCTAAGACAACGAGTAAAACTTTTTTTGCTTTAGTCATAAATACAACTCCGAGTTTCATTCTATTCTCGCTATACGAATTGTTTTTACAAAACAAGTGAGCCGCCCCACTCAACAACAGTGAAACCCTCTCGCTCGAAGCTTGTGAGCTGTTGCTCTTCTATTTCAATCGGGTTTTCAAGCGGTTTATATGCCATAAAGACACGGAGAACGCTATCAGGTGTTGGAGTTATTTCGAGCTTTGCATTTTCTGTGTAGACGGTATCTTGGAAAGAAATCAGATTATATTCGTTGTTTTTCATAAGTGGGACCCAGTAGACGATAAATTCATTGTATTCATGCGGTAAAAGACCCATATAATCGAGCTTTTCACGTAAAAACTGTTCGGTATCCGCACCAGCAACAACAAATCCACGGCTCATATCATACTGCACATCGCTCTCGCCCTCCCAGAAAAGGTATGAGTATTCTTCACCGTTATCCAGAATTTTGCCGTCAGGATAGGCGGTAACACTCCAACCACCGTTATAGGCGGGGTAGGTGAAGGTGAGGGTGCCGTTATAAGCGAGCTTGACGCTCACCTCTGTTATCTCCTCTGGATATAGATAGATAACTGGTTTTGCATCAACTCCGATATCGGGGTTAACTGGCTCTGGCGCTTCTTCATCGGTGCATCCAACCAAAAAAATCACAAAAACTAAAGCTAATAAAAAAAGTTTTTTCATGAAAATCTCCATTCTGTACAATGTATATAGTTTAAAAAATCAACATTTTGAACTGTTTTTGGTATGGAGTCTTTTTAGCAGTGTACCTTAATATGGGCTATATGTTGTTTTTCGCGCATCCCACTATATATTAAGACAGCATTTTCACTTAAATATTTCTATTATTTTTTCTCATCGAGGATATGTTTCAGACATGATGGTAAAATATTGATACCGCTATGGTAAGCGACACACTCACAACATTTACCAAACCTCGGGCAACCTGTGTTCTTACATGGGCAATATTCCTTTATCTGTTCAATTTTACATTCCATAATATACTCCTTTTTACTGTTTGATTTATTGTAATATGAGTGTATCAGAAAAAATAGAATAAAACAATAAGTTAGCCTATCATAACTTGAAATATTAAGAAAATAACCAAGTATCCCCGGATATTGTGGTATAAAAACATATGATATATGTCAGTTTAGCAAAGGCTGATTAATCATATTTTAAAGAGAACAATGCAAACTGTTTGCATTGTTCTCTGCTACTGCGTCATATATTCTCGTTATTTAATAGCGGGAATACTCAGTTATTAGTTTGTTTTTTGTTTATATCTTAATTGTTGGTTTTTTATTCTTTTGAATTTGTACTGCCGAGTTTCATTATTTCCGTATCGTCCGAATAACCGCTAACAGTTGGGTTGTGCAGCTCATTCCAAACACTAGTAGCTGCGAGTAGCAGAACATAAGGGTTCATAATGGCGGCCATGAAAGTTTCAGAGAGTTTGCTCCAGCTTGTGATGTCTGCAGCAGTAAGGCCGAAATAACCAAATATCGGCACAATCAGAGCGAGAGCTATATTTATCCAAAAGCACGGATTTTTCATTCTCACTTTTAAATTTATCTTCATTTTTCCTCCTATATTAAATACTGTCACATAGTTTCTTTATTTCAGAAACGGTGGTTTTTAGTGTTTCGATTTCTTCGTTTAGTTTGATGATTTCAGTTTTCAAATTCTCACTTTCCACCCGAAGCTCTTCGCAGTCCTCTTCCTCGCTGAAAATAGGCTCTATTGATACACTTAATTTTTTTGCTGAGTCTATTAAAACTATCTGGCTTTGTGCAGAAGCTTTAGCGGTTGTGATAAATCCGTCTTCATTTTTTAAGATAGCAAGACTTAAATCATTACAAAGCGAAACAAAAAAGTCGATGTCACCCGAAGAGGCAAATCCAATTATTAGAGCGGTATCTTCGTCGCTAAACGGCTCTGTTTCGGGTAACTGCCCATTGAGGCCAGCGGCTTTAATAATTGCTGGATAGTCTTTATATGATATATTCAAATCAACATTACCTACAATGCCATCAACAGAGCCAGTTGAGCTATATTGCCAGATCCCATAATCTCCGGTGTAACCTACATAACCTCTGTAATCTGCAACCCAGAGATCGTATTTTTCAAGGGTTGTCATATCGAGATAAGCCGAGAGAAAATAGGTGTAGCTGTATAGCATTGAGTAGTAGTTGTTAGCTTCTATTTCATTCAAAAAAGCAGAACATATCCTACTGTTTAAATCGCGACTAAATCCCGAGTAAAGCTCTGCGTCTTCGAAATCAAACATTATAGGGTATAGCAGATTATAGGGTTCTACGAATTTCAAAACCTCACCCGCCGCAACTACTGCCGCTTCGGGGGTTTTCGCGTAGCTGTATAGATAGACGCCTATATTAAGTCCTGCCTCAGTAGCGCCCTTCATATTCTTATCAAAATAGTTGTCAAACCCCTGTGTGACAAGACCGTCATACCCGCACCAGCCAACTCTAATAATAGCGAATTCATACCCGTCTGCACGGACTTTTTCCCAGTCGATTTCCCCTTGATATTTCGATACGTCAATTCCTTTTATTTCCACAAAATCACCTCATTTATTAAGGCAATGCAATTAGCTTGCCTATAACATTCTATGCGGGTTTGTTATATGTAGAAACCTTTTATTAAAAGTTGTAAATATTCTACAAATATGAAAGAAATCCTTTGCAATGTGGTTTTTGGATGTTATAATAATTAAAAAAAGAGGTGACTATATGATTAGTTTTGAAGAATGCAATAATTTGCTTCTTTTGCATACCACCGAGCCGTATTTAATTTTGCATGCAAAAACGGTGAGTGAGGTTATGGGGTGCTTTGCAAAAGAGGCTGGTGAAGATGTGGAATACTGGAAAAAGGTTGGTCTTCTCCACGACATAGACTTTGAAAAACACCCGGACCAGCACTGTAAAGTAGCGCCACAGATACTAGGTGAAAACGGGTTTGATGAGAGCTTTATCCGCTCGGTTGTAAGCCATGCTTATGGTATATGCAGTGATGTGGAGCCGACGCTATATATGGAGAAGGTTTTGTTTGCTATTGATGAGCTCACAGGAATAATCCATGCGGCAAGGCTAATGCGTCCGTCAAAGAGCTGTAAAGACATGGAGCTGAAAAGTCTTAAAAAGAAATACAAAGATAAGAAGTTTGCGGCAGGGTGCAGTAGAGATGTTATAGCAAGAGGGGCAGAGATGCTCGGTATAGAGCTCGATATCCTACTACAAAAAACACTTGATGCGATGGGTGAATGTGAAGATAGGATTTTGAGTTAACTTCACGCTCTATAGCAAATATATGGAAAATTTTACAGTGATTTTACAATATAAATCCTGTTGTTTTACATAGTTTCGTTATAATTTTTTGCAGATGAACTAATTTAGTGCATTTTTTACCAAAAAATTACATAGAGATTGTGGTAGAATTGTAGCATTAACTTTAGAAAGGTATGGTTGTAAAGATGAGGCATAAATTTGATATTCAGTTGATGGAATTGTCAAACAAACTGATAGCGATGGGGAGTTTGATTGAAACGGCAATAGCATCGGCTTCAAAGTCTTTAACGCTAAAGGACAGAGAATTGGCGCTTAGTGTTATTGAAAAGGACGATGAGGTTGATCAATATGAGAAAGACATAGAGTCTTTTTGCTTAAAACTTCTTTTGTCGCAGCAACCGGTAGCGGGGGACTTAAGGCTGATTTCTGCTGTTCTGAAAATAATAACAGATATGGAGAGAATAGCGGACCAAGCTTCTGATATCTGTGAGATATCTCTGCATCTTTATGATAAAGAGTATATTAAAAAACTTGAGAATATCCCTCTTATGGCAAAAGCAACAGTTAAAATGGTAACTGACGCAATTGATTCGTTTGTCAAAAAGGATTTAGCACTTGCTGAGCAGGTAATAGAAGATGACGATATTGTCGATGCTCTATTTGTGAAAGTAAAGACTAATTTAATAGAGCTTATAGTCAAGGATGCGTCTAACGGCGAGCAGGCTCTCGACTTATTAATGATAGCGAAATACTTTGAGAGAATCGGTGACCATGCTTCAAACATAGCTGAATGGGTTATATTCTCGCTAAAGGGCGAGCATAAATACAAGAAGGTAGTAAATGGATAAAATATATATTGTTGAAGATGATAAAAGTATTCGCGATATGGTAGTTTATGCCCTGAAGTCCTCAAATTTTGAGGCTTCGGGGTTTGAGTGTGCTGAAGAATTCTATAAAGTCTACAACAGTGATAAACCAAGTCTTGTTATACTAGATATAATGCTTCCCGGTGAAGATGGGATGGCTATTCTTCAGAAAGTTAGGAAAGATAGCAAGTCGGTGCCTGTTATTATGCTCACTGCAAAGACTGCAGAGTTTGACAAAGTTATGGGGCTAGATGCGGGTGCAGATGATTACATATCAAAGCCTTTTGGGATTTTGGAGCTTGTTTCAAGGATAAAAGCAGTGCTTCGCAGATATAATGGACAAGATGAGGGCGACCTCTCACACAACGGCGTAACAATAGATAAACTTCGTCATATTGTTCGAGTAATGGATGAAAATGTTGTTTTAACTAACAAAGAATTCAAACTGTTAACCTACCTAATTGAGAACAAAGGGATAGTTTTATCAAGGGATAAAATACTCTTTTCAGTATGGGGGTACGAATATGAGGGCGAGAGCAGAACAGTTGATATGCATATAAAAACCCTCAGGCAAAAACTCGGCGAAAAGGGCGAAATAATCGAAACAGTTCGCGGAGTTGGATACAAAATAGGAGAGTAGGCCTTCATCGATGATGGGGGCAAAGTTTTGTAATGAAAAGAGAAGTGACTAAAGATAACTTGGGAAATGAGCTTCAGATGATAGTTTGTGATAGTCAAGATGAGTTTGACAGCGCTATGGACGAGCTTGACATTCTTCAAAAAAATGGCGAAATTAAGATGAATAGAATTGAAGTTCGCAGTGGAGTAACGACGATATATTACTACAAAAATAAGTATCGGGTAATCGATGCAACATCAACAAAAATAGAGATATTATAAATAATCTCCGCTTCGCTATGATTATTTATAAACTCATCTTAATGCCTTGCCCTCGCCACTGCGTGGCAACCGGGCAAACGGCAAATTTATATAATATTTCTTCTAAATATTATATAAATAATCTGTATATGAGATGCAGAAACTCACCTTGTAGTATTGTAGGGAATGCACTGTGTGCATTCCGAAAAATTTGAGGTAACCTGTGAAAAAGGTCTGTAGGGCGGTCATCGGCCGCCCGTACTGGGAACAATAAATTATTAGACACAAGGCGGACAGAGCAGAGCCCTGTCCCTACCTCGTGTCTTAAAAATTTACAGAAACCGTTCGGGCGGATATGGAATCCG
>CAYJJJ010000057.1:0-12730 GCA_964370465.1 uncultured Oscillospiraceae bacterium | reverse complement strand
TTAAAAAGTCAAGTATCACCATAATATTTCGTTTGTTATGCCTATCTGCGATGATACCACCAATAGGCATAAGCAAAACCAAAGGTAAGAATGACACTGCACTAACTATTCCAAAAAGTGCCGGAGATTTTGTTATTTCCAATAAGTATAGAGGTAGAGCAAAACGGAGTATACCATTTCCAAAGAGCGAGATAATCTGCCCGATAACCACCAAAGTGAAGTCTTTTTGCCATAGTCTTGTTTGTTTTAACATATAAATCATCTCCTTAATTTTTCATACATTCAGTCGGTATGTATTATCTTAAAAATAATCTGCTCGTTTTCTGAGCAGTTATTTTTACAGTTGTTCCAGTTTTCTTATAATTTCATCTTCAAATAATACAAGGTTGTACTGTGACACAAGTTCATTGATCATCTTGCACTTATTAGCTATTCGGCTTTTATCAGTTCCAAACAAAACAGGATTAAGCCAAGTGTTAAGTAGTATCGTGATAAGCTCTGCAAGCTCATAAGGTTTATCACAGGTAATTGAGCCATCATTTACACCTTGCTCTACAATAGGAAATAGATATTTCGGAACAACTTCATCCATATTAATTTTCATCTGAATTGCTAAAAGCTTTGGATTGTCCAAAAGGTTTGGTATCATACCAATAATTGCGCTTGAGGCTTCACTGCAAATATTATCTGCAAGGACTTTTTTTAGTTTCTCTGCACCTGTGAGCGTTTTATTGTTTTTCATATCAACGAAAAACTGTCCATTCACTTCTCCAAGTTTTGTAGCAACAGCATCAAATATATCCTCTTTTGACTTAAAATGATGATAGATAGCGCCTTTAGTTAGTCCCTCAAGCTCGTTTATTATATCTTGCAAGCTCGTATTATCATATCCTTTTTCAAGAAAAAGTCGTGTAGATACTTCAAGTATTCGCTCGATAGTTTGTTCTGGATATTTATTTCTTGCCATATTTCCGCCTCCATACCATTGGTATGCAAATAATGTAACATACTGTTAGTATGTTTGTCAAGTTTTTTTATAAGTAGAAATTTTTTCATAAAAGCATAGAGAGCATACTTATTTGCGTGTTTTGAATGTTTTAGCTGCCTCTATCAAATTATAGTGCTCAAACGACGCCCGTGGTTACAAAACTAAGGTATAAGGAAATATGCAAGCTTATGCAAAAAATATGTATTAAGCCATTTCAAGGGAAGTTACAAAGACTTATGTGGGCATATAAAAAGTTTTTCGTATGTAAAGCAAATAAAAAAAGTCTGCTGTGAGAAAAATTCACAACAGACTGTTTTTTTGAATTTAAATATAATATCTAATGGTCTTTAAGCTATCTGAAAGCCTTGTGTTTTTAACAAAAATACCCTCTTTTTCAAGATTTAAGTCCCCTAATGTGAAATCCCAAACGCCTTTGAAATCGCACTCGACAATAAGTGGTTTCAATAGCTTTAGGGCAGAGGTGGGAACTGTTAATACGACCATTGTAGGGTTGTGCTCTTTGCAAAAATCGGCAAGTTCGTCTATATGTTTAACAGCTATGCCTGCCATCTGACTACCGACTACTGCAGTGCTGTTATCGAAAATTCCAACAAGCTCAAACCCGCACTGTTTAAAATCAAGGTAGTTACTAATGGTGTGTCCAAGATAACCAGCTCCTATTAAAACAGCCTTTTGAGTAGTGTCGATTTTTAATATTTTTGCTATTTCATCTATTAAAATTTCGATATTGTAGCCATAGCCCTGTTGCCCAAACCCGCCAAAACAGTTGAGGTCTTGTCTTATCTGCGACGCAGTAAGCCCCATAGTTGCGGCAAGCTCGCTGGAGCTTATCCTATCGATACCTTTTTTCTGAAATGAGCAGAGTGTTCGGTGGTAGCGGGGCAGTCTTTTTATGACCGATGGAGAGGGAGATTTTGGATTCATATTAAACCTTCTTTATAATAATTTATTGAGAGTTTCTATAACATAGTTTCCGAAATCAAGACAGGTAGCTCCAGTGTCGCGCCCTGTAATGCTCAGTTTTTTCTCTTCAAACATACATATATCAAGTGCGTTTGTCAATAATTCAGATTCACGTGTTTTGCCTATATGTGATAGAAGAAGCACTGCGGCACGAAGCATAGAACAAGGGTCTGCGAACTGTCCACGCCCTTCTTTAATCATGCGAGGTGCTGAGCCGTGTATTGCTTCAAACATCGCATATCTCTTGCCGATATTAGCGCTTCCCGCAGTTCCAACACCGCCTTGGAATTCAGCCGCTTCATCGGTTAAGATATCGCCATAGAGATTGGGTAGAATAAATACCTCAAAATCACAACGGCGTTTTTTGTCAATGAGTTTCGCTGTCATTATATCTATATACCAGTCGTCAGTTGTGATATCGGGATACCCCTCACCGACCTTTTGGCAGAGCTCTAAGAACTTACCGTCAGTTGTTTTAACAACATTTGCCTTGTTTATAATTGAAACTCGCTTTTTGTTGTTGTTTTTTGCGAACTCATAAGCGATTTTTGCAATTCGATTTGTGCCCTCGGTAGTAGTTACTGTGAAATCAAATGCAAGATCATCGGTTACATTTATACCGTTTGAGCCTAAAGCATAGCTTCCTTCGGTGTTTTCACGGAAGAAAGTCCAGTCAATTCCCTCAGATAAAACTTTAACAGGTCGAACATTTGCAAATAAATCGAGCTCTTTTCTCATTGCGACATTAGCGCTCTCGATATTTGGCATGTTGTCGCCCTTTTGCGGGGTAGTTGTTGGGCCTTTAAGGATAACGTGACAACTGCGAAGTTCTGCTAAAACATCATCTGGAATAGCTTTGTTGTGCGCTACTCTGTTTTCAATTGTTAAACCGTCGATGTTTTTAAACTCTATTTTGCCAGCAGCAACATCGTCTGCGAGTAGCTGTTTTAGCACTCTCGCTGCTTCATTTGTGATAATAGGGCCGATACCATCGCCACCGCAAACGCCAACTATAAGTTTATCAATTTTTTTATAATCAATAAAATCATCTGCATTGTTTATTTTCTCAACCCTATCGAGTTGAGCCTCCAATAGTTTTCTGAAATGTTCGCAAGCTTTATCAATCTGTGTCATAATATCTCCTAACTATTTTTTGTTGCTGTATATGAAAGAAGTCCGCCTGAAAGCAAAATTTCTCTCTGTCGATGCGAAATATCGAGTGTGAGGGAAATCTCACGCCCTTCGATAACAACTGTTATATCATCACCGTTTTCTATCTCACTGCGAAGATTTGGTGCAGAAATGCTGTCAAATAAAGAGAATAGATTGTAATCATTTTCATCTTTAAAATTAAGAGGGATTATCCCTGCGTTTATGAGATTTGCCTTGTGAATTCGAGCGAAGCTCTTTGTTATAACGATGCGAACACCGAGGTAGAGGGGGACAAGTGCCGCATGCTCTCTTGAAGAACCTTGACCGTAGTTATGGCCACCAACTATAACGCAACTATCAGCAGCTTTTGCTCTGTTTGGAAAGCTTTCATCGCAGGTTGCAAAACAGTATTTCGATAGGTGCGGAATATTACTGCGGTAGGGTAGAATTTTCGAGCCAGCTGGCATAATATGATCAGTTGTTATATTGTCCCCGACAACAAGCTCAACTGAACTTTCAAAACCATCTTCAATCTCAAAGCTCGATGGGAACTCTTTTATATTTGGGCCTCTTATAATCTCAACTTCGCTCATTGTTTCCTTGGAAACAGGCTCTTCGATAAGATTATCGTTTACAAAGAAACTATCGGGCATATCAATTGAAATAGGGTCGCATGTTGTAGGGTCTGTGAAGACTCCGCTCAGCGCTGATGCAGCAGCTGTTTCTGGAGAAACTAAATATACAAGAGCATCTTTTGTTCCACTTCTACCCTCGAAGTTTCTGTTGAATGTTCGAAGTGAAACGCCACCACTGCCAGGGGATTGTCCCATTCCGATACAAGGACCACAGGTCGACTCAAGTATGCGTGCGCCACTCTCGATAATATCGGTGAGTGCACCGCACGATGAAAGCATTGAAAGCACCTGTTTGCTACCAGGGGATATGGTGAGTGATACATCACGTGCTACCTTTTTTCCTTTTAGCATTGCGGCAACTGTTAGCATATCTCGAAGTGAGGAGTTTGTGCAAGAGCCAATGCAAACTTGAGTTAGCGGCTCGCCAGCAAGCTCTGACACTGTTTTTATATTGTCAGGGCTGTGTGGACAGGCAACGAGCGGTACAAGGGTGCTTAAATCGATGTCGATTATTCTCTCGTAGATAGCGTCATCATCCGATTGAAGTGGCTTGTAGTCGCCACCTCTGCCTTGCGCTTCTAAAAACTGCTTTGTAATCTCATCACTTGGGAAAATTGAGGTTGTTGCGCCGAGCTCAGCGCCCATATTTGTAATAGTTGCACGTTCTGGCACAGATAGATTTTTTATTCCACTGCCACCGTACTCTATAATCTTGCCGACACCACCTTTTACGGTGAGTATCTCAAGGACTTTAAGAATAACGTCTTTTGCCGAAACAAACGGACGAAGAGCACCTGTTAGGTTTATTTTTATAACGGAGGGGGTTGGAATATAGTATTCTCCGCCGCCCATTGCCACCGCAACATCAAGCCCGCCAGCGCCCATTGCAAGCATACCGATACCGCCACATGTCGGAGTATGGCTATCACTGCCAATCAAAGTATCTCCAGGTATAGAAAAACGCTCAAGGTGAACCTGGTGACAAATGCCGTTTCCTGGCCTTGAATAGTAGATACCGTGCTTTTTACAAACAGATGCGATATACCTATGGTCGTCCATATTCATAAAACCACTTTGGAGGGTATTGTGATCGATATATGCAACGCTTTTCTTAGTCTTAACACGGGGAACCCCCATAGTTTCATATTCAAGATAAGCCATTGTGCCAGTTGCATCCTGAGTTAGTGTTTGGTCAATTCGAATGCCTATTTCACTGTCGAAGTTTATATCGCCACTGACAAGATGAGCTTCAATTATCTTCTCTGCAATGTTTTTACCCATTTTTATACCTCCCTTTGATTTCTCATCTTATAATTTTATTTTATTTTTGCGATATTGTCAAGAAAATAGGTAATAATAACAAAAGAAAAGTGATGAAAATGGGAGGAATTATGAGCGAAAAAATCGAAGAGATGACAGAGCAACAAGAAGAGATAACCGAAATGAGTTCGGTGACGAGTGTTAATGGTGAGCGTATTATCCACTGCCTTACGATAATAGGGCAAGTTGAGGGGCATTATACACTGCCAAGCCAGAACAAAACAACAAAGTATGAGCATGTTTTACCAGCGCTTGTTGCAATTGAAGAGGATAATGAGATTGACGGTCTTTTGATACTGCTTAATACCGTCGGTGGAGATGTTGAGGCGGGACTTGCGATAGCGGAGCTTATTTCTACAATGAAAAAACCGACTGTTTCGCTAGTGCTTGGCGGTGGACATTCTATCGGTGTGCCGCTTGCTGTTAGTGCAAAGCACAGCTTTATCGTTCCCTCCGCCACAATGACAGTGCACCCTGTTCGCATGTCGGGGCTTATACTCGGAGTGCCGCAGAGTTTTGAGTATTTTGAGAAAATTCAGCAGAGGATAATTAACTTTGTTGTGAGCAACAGCGGGATAACCGAGCGGAAGTTCTCGAAGTTTATGCTAAAAACAGGTGAGCTTGCAATGGACGTCGGAACGGTGCTATCGGGCGATACAGCAGTAGCGGAGGGGTTAATTGATGAGCTCGGAGGGCTAAAAGAAGCAATAGCGAAGCTCTATGAGCTTATTGAAAAGGGCGAAAAACCAAGAAAGAGAGTAAGGCGGACAAAAAAGGAGGCGGAATAATTGATTATCCACACCCTTGTAAGGGATAGTTGTTTTTATAGTGATGAGCAGAGTGGCGAAGTTCTTGCAAAAGCAGAGCAGAAGACACGTGACAAGGCGAGAATAGAACTTTCAGATGGTAAAATCTCAGCTATTTTCTCGACAAATCCAAAAGATTTTCTGTCGTATAAATTAGGCGATAAGTTTAAAGGGTAACAGCAAGCAGTCGAGCAGTGATGTTCGGCTGTTTTTTGTGGAATTGTTTTTTAGTTTTAATCCAGCAAAAATAGCAGTCACAATTCTGGACTTTTAACTTTAAAAATGGTAGAATAAATATGTATATTATTAGGATGTGTGAATTGTATATGGTTTTAAATAAATAACTAAAAGTTTGCGATTATTATAGTTTATAGATAAACTGCATAGATTATTATTTGAATTTATTTATAGTCTTTGATAATGATAGTAGTCATTAGTTTTTAGCATTTAGTTGCAAGTGCGTTTGCGCTTGCATAGTTTTTAGTCGCAAGTGTGTTTAGCACTTGCTATGTATGATAATTTAAGGAGTGGGTATATTGGCAGGCAGAGCGGGCAGTGGGAAAAAGGCGGCGGAAACAAGAGCCGCAAACAAAGAGGCGGGGAAGAAGAAAAAACAAGTTCGGGCAATTATTCTTTTTGCAATCGGGCTGTTTTTGGCGTTCCTTGTTATTATTCCAGGGGAGAGTCTATGGCTTATTTTGCACGATTTTGTCTTTGGACTTTTTGGTATCGCCTCATATCTAATACCTGCGGCAGTTATTTATATTTCAATACTGCTCGCAAAGGATAAAAACAATAGGTTTATATCGGTGCGAACTTTTGAGATAATAGCTATTGCAATACTAGCTTCTCTTATTATAACTGTTATTTTTGTCCCTAAATCAGATGGCTTTTTTGCCTACATATCCGCTTGTTATAACAGTGGTATAAGGCTTGTCGGTGGTGGTGTCACTGCTGCAGTGCTTGCATATCCACTTATGGCGGCAGTTGGGAAAACAGGAGCGATTGTCCTTGTGGCGATTGTTCTGTTTGTACTTGTTTTGCTTGTGAGCGGTGTTTCGCTACTTGCTTTTCTTACAAACGCCTCAAAGCCCGCTAAAAAGGTGGGTGAAGTTGTAACAGAAGCTGTTCGAGAGAACGCTGAGAAGAGAGCGCAAAAGCAGACTGAAAAGAAATTTGATATCGATGTGAAGATGCCTGAGAGCACAGAACCTCTGCCCGATATATTTGACGATACCGAGGAGATTGAGAGCGGTATTGTAACGGTTGATGATATAGCACCCGATACCGTTATAGCCGATATCGATGATATCATTAAGGCAAAAGCGGCGGCGGCACAGCAGAGATTTGAAGAGCCTGTCGATGTGTTAGAAGAAGTGCCAGTACCCGTAGTAAAAGAGGAAGCGCCACAGGCTGACTTTTCAGATTATCTCCTCCCACCAACAACGCTACTTAGCTACGACAGGGGAGCAAAAAACAGCGATGCAACGAATGAGCTTCGCCAGAATGCTGTTCTGCTTGAAGATACCCTAAAGAGCTTTGGTGTGCTTGCGAGGATAGTTGATATAAGCCGTGGGCCTACTGTTACAAGATATGAACTGCAACCCTCAGCTGGTGTGAAAATTAGCAAGATAACCTCTCTTGCAGATGATATAGCGCTCTCACTCGCGGCGACTGGTGTTCGTATAGAAGCGCCAATTCCTGGGAAATCGGCAATTGGAATTGAAGTGCCAAACAAGATAAATTCAGCTGTTCGTATCCGTGAGGTGCTTGAAACACATAAATTTAGAAACGCAAAGAGCAGGCTTTCAGTGGCACTCGGTAAAGATATCGGAGGGGACGTAATAGTTGCTGATATAGCAAAGATGCCGCACCTTCTGATTGCAGGTGCTACCGGTAGCGGTAAGAGTGTTTGCATAAACAGTATTATTATTAGCCTTTTATATAAGGCAACACCAGGGGAACTTGAGTTTATTATGATTGATCCGAAGGTTGTTGAGCTTGGAATATATAACGGCATTCCGCACCTATCGAAAACCCCTGTCGTAACAGAGCCGAAAAAGGCCTCAGGTGCGCTTATGAGCGCTGTTAAAGAGATGGAAAATAGATATAAGATGTTTGCCGAAGTCGGCGCTCGTGATTTTGTTGCATACAACGAGATAGCGTCCGCGCGAGATGATTTGCGAGTTATACCGCATATCGTCATAATTATAGACGAGCTTGCAGACCTTATGATGGTAGCACCGAGCGAGGTTGAGGATAGCATTTGTAGGTTAGCGCAGATGGCGAGAGCGGCTGGTATGCACTTAATTGTTGCAACACAGCGCCCATCAGTTAACGTTATAACCGGTACCATTAAAGCGAATATCCCAAGTAGAATTGCTTTCTCGGTTTCTTCGCAGATAGATAGCCGAACGATAATAGACGGTGCTGGTGCTGAAAAGCTTATAGGTCGTGGAGATATGCTCTTTTTCCCAGTTGGAAACACAAAACCTATGCGTGTGCAAGGTTGTTTTGTTACAGATAAAGAGGTTACAGACGTTGTTGATTTTGTCAAAAAGAGCGGCGAGCCTGTTTATGATGATGAGTTTATCAAAAATATGGAAACTTTTGCAGATAATCCAAAAGCGGCGGCAACTGGTGCACAGGGCTCTACAAACAGCGAAAATTCAGTTTTAAACAATGCAATAGAGCTTGTAATAGATGCAGGACAAGCGTCCACCTCGTATCTTCAGCGCCGACTAAAACTCGGGTATGCAAGAGCTGCAAGAATAATGGACGAGATGGAAGATATGGGAATAGTGGGACCTGCAGATGGCAGTAAGCCACGAGTAATATTAATAACAAAACAGCAGTGGATTGAGCGAAATCTAAACAGCGCAGAGTAGAAAAGAGGAAATATGTTTTTGCCGACAACGAAAAAAGAGATGGAGAATATTGGGGTTGAAGCCCTCGATTTTGTCTATATAACAGGCGATGCCTATGTTGACCACCCGAGTTTTGGCGTTTCTGTTATCTCAAGAGTTTTAGAGGCAGGTGGTTTCACAGTTGGCATAATTGCGCAACCAAACTTTAAAAATACAAACGATATAAAAAGACTTGGCCGACCAAAACTCGGCTTTTTAGTAACTGCGGGCAACCTCGATAGCATGGTTGCAAACTATACGGTGGCAAAGCGCCGACGCACTACCGATTCATATAGCCCCGGTGGAAAAGCAGGGCTTCGCCCAGATAGAGCGGTTGATGTTTACTGCTCTCTTGTGCGGGAGGAGTTTTCAGATATTCCGATAGTAATCGGAGGACTTGAAGCGTCACTTCGTCGTTTCGCCCATTACGACTACTGGGACGATAAAATTCTCCCATCGATTTTAGCATCGAGTGGTGCAGATATTCTCTCATATGGAATGGGGGAGCGCAGTATTTTGGAGATTGCTAAAAGACTGCAAGAGGGCAGCCACCTCGAGGGAATTCGAGGCACTTGTATTTTCAAATTTAATATCGAAGGTATACAAAACTATGACGATATAGCTTCTTTTGAAAACGTTTCAAAAGATAAGATGCGCTATGCAAAAGCGGCTTACCAGCAGTATCAAAACTGTGACCACGTTCGTGGGAAAACTGTTGTTCAACGACACGGTGAGAGGTTTTTAGTGCAGTATCCACCATCGCTACCACTTAAACGAAACGAGCTCGACGCTGTTTATTCACTGCCGTATGAAAGGAATTTTCATCCGTCATATATCGATAAGGGCGGTGTACCATCTATCGAAGAGGTGCAGTTTTCAATTATCCACAACAGAGGATGTTTTGGCGGTTGCAACTTCTGCTCACTGGCATTTCACCAAGGCAGATATATAACATCAAGGAGCATCGAGAGCGTTGTAGCGGAAGCTACAGAGATGACAAGCCACCCCGACTTTAAGGGATATATCAGTGATGTTGGAGGTCCTACTGCAAACTTTAGAGCGCCTTCATGTAAAAAACAAGAAACCCACGGGCTATGTAAGGATAAAAAATGTCTTGCGCCAACACCATGTAAACAGCTAATAGCCGACCATAGCGAGTATATAGACTTGCTTGTGAAGCTCCGTGGCATCAAAGGTGTGAAGAAGGTGTTTATCCGAAGTGGCGTGCGATATGATTATCTATTGCAAGATAAAAGCCCAGAATTTTTAAAAACGCTTGTAGAGCATCATGTTAGCGGTCAGCTAAAGGTAGCGCCTGAGCATTGCAGTGCAAGGGTGCTCGATAAGATGGGCAAACCCCATATTGAGTGCTACAACACCTTTTCAAAAAAATTCTACGATACGACGAAGAAAGTCGGCAAAGAGCAGTATCTTGTGCCATATTTGATGTCGTCACACCCGGGGAGTAGTATAGAAGATGCGGTGAAGCTCGCTGTATTCTTAAAACAGAGCAAGATAAGACCCGAACAGGTGCAGGATTTCTACCCGACGCCCGGCACCATTTCAACTGCCGCCTACTACTCAGGTTTTGACCCACAGACGTTAAAACCCGTTTATGTTGCGAAAACAAAAGAGGAAAAGCAGATGCAAAGAGCCCTCCTTCAATATTTCAGAGCTGAAAACTACAATATAGTTAAAACAGCGCTCACCCTTGCAAACAGGCTTGACCTTTGCAGTAACGCACCAAACGCTTTGATAAAACCCCGAGGAACAAACAGAGGGAATAAAAACTGGCAAGCCGAAAAGGCGAGTAGGGAGAAGCATGGAAAATGGGACAGAGGAGCGAAAAAGCGAAAAAAATAGCGGTTGCGGCGGTGATAGTTGTATTTCTACTCGCGACATTCACCCCTGTTTTTAGCGGATATCTATCGAGTGATAAAGAGGGTTTTGTCCACTCACCAATAGAGAATACTGAGCTAATAGTTAGCTTTTTAGATGTAGGCCAAGGTGATGCAACGCTTATTTTAAGTGAGAGCGAAACGATTTTAATCGACACAGGTCTTATGCGAAACTATGATAAGCTTCTACTATCCCTATCGCTTTTCGATATAGAAAAGATAGATACCCTGATTTTAACCCACCCCGATAGCGACCACTGTGGCAGTGCTGGGTCGGTGGTTTCGCAGTTTCTTGTTCAAAATATTATAGTTAATCAAAGATTTTTGGAGAGCAAATTTTATCCGCAACTCATTGAAGTGGCAGAAGAAATCAGAGCCGAAATTAGCATTGTGAAGGAAAGTAGCTTTACGCTTGGGGATGCCGAGATGGAGCTTGTTTCTTTTGACTACGAAGAGGATAACGACAACAGCATTGTGACCTTTATCGATTTTTTTGACACCGAGTTTCTGCTAACCGCCGATATCGGCAAAAATGTTGAAGGTGAGGTTATATCCTATTTTAATTTAGAGGGTACGGAAGTGTTAAAGGCGGCGCACCATGGGAGCAACAGCTCAACTGGTGAGGCGATAATTGAGGTTGCAACGCCTGTCTACAGCATTATTTCAGTAGGGGATAACAGCTATGGACATCCACATGGTGATGTTTTAGATAGATTATCAGAAAGCGAAATTTTAAGGACCGATATAAATGGCGATATTACCTTTTATATAAGCAAAGAAGAGATTTTTTTAAGTTTTGAAAATTAGTTTGGAGGGTTTTATGAAAAAGATTCTATTGGTAGTTTTAGCGGGATTAATGGCGGTTTCACTAATCGGCTGTGATGAGCAAGAGCAAGAGCAAGATATGCCAGTGGCAGAAAAACCGGCTATTTACCTATATCCACAAGAGGTGAGTGAGGTTTCGGTTAGACTTGAGTATAACGGCGAGCTGTTATTCACCTACCCTGAATACAACGATGGCTGGGAAGTTACAGCTTATCCAGATGGAAAAATAGTTTCACAGGGCGAAGAATACTCATATCTTTTCTGGGACGGTTACGATGAGATAGAGTATGATTTAAGCGAGGGATTTGTTGTAAAAGGTAAGGATACCGTTTCATTTTTAAAAGATAAACTTGCATTTTTAGGGCTTCTACCAGAAGAATACAACGAATTTATAGTCTACTGGGCACCTCGAATGATAAATAACGAATACAACCTGATAACTTTCCAACAAGAAAGCTACACCGACAATGCGATTTTAACTATCGAGCCAACTCCTGATAGTATTCAGAGGGTTTTTATGGTGTTTAAAGCTCTTGATGAAGAGATAGAGATAGAAGAGCAGATACTTGAGCCGTTTGAGCGAAGCGGTTTTGCTGTTATCGAATGGGGCGGCAGTGAGATTTAGCGGCAGGTAGGTAAGAATGGTGGATATGTTAGCTTTGCTAATATAAACGAATGTTTTATTGTTTGTGGCTTGCTGTTTATGGTAACTGCCACAAATGCCTAACATATATAAGGATAATGTCATGAAAATTAAAAAACAATACACTTGTGCATTACTGCTATCAATGGACCTGTTCGGTGGGAAATGGAAAATGAGGATTTTGTGGCATATCTTAAATGGCGATAATCGTTTTTCATTATTGCAAAAAGGTATCCCCGACATTACACATAAAATGCTTGTTACACAACTCAAAGAGCTTGAACAAAGCAATATATTAGAGAGAACAGTGGTATCTGAAAAACCGCTTAATGTAGTGTATTCACTCTCAACACAGTACAAGGGACTTATTCCACTAGTGGAGGGTTTCTGTAATTTCTCAAAGGAATATGCCAGTGAAAATGAAATAACTCTTGAGGATTTATAGGTACAAAAAAGTACGTTATTGTCTAAATTGTTGTATTTAGGATATAATTAAATCACAACAATAAGGAGGTAACGAAAATGAATTATCCAAGAGCATTTTCACATATAGGTTTGTCTGTGCCTAACTTA
>CAYJJJ010000056.1:11061-12831 GCA_964370465.1 uncultured Oscillospiraceae bacterium | reverse complement strand
CATATTTCTAAAAAACTAACTACTCTACAACTATACTCTCGATAGTCTGTGCCATAACGGGGCTTTCGCCGCGGACAGCGGTAGTTGCTATCTCATCAACTATCTCCATACCCTCGGTGACTTTGCCGAATGCGGCATACTGTCCATCGAGGAATTCGCCGTCTGCGTGCATTATGAAAAACTGGCTGCCGGCGCTGTTAAAGTCTGCCGCTCTTGCCATCGAGATAACCCCTCTCTTATGGCTTATTGGGTTTGCTATGCCGTTTGCCGCAAATTCGCCTTTGATGTTGTGCCCAGGACCGCCCATTCCAGTACCGTTCGGACATCCGCCCTGAATCATAAATCCAGCGATTACCCTGTGGAAGATAAGGCCGTTGTAGAAGCCTTTATCCGCTAAGTTTTTGAAGTTCTCGACTGAAATCGGTGCGTTTTTCGCATCGAGCTCGAGTTTTATAACTCCGCCGCCGACCATTGTTATTGTTGCTGTCATTTTAATATCCCCCTTAAATTTTCGAGTAGGCAACCGCTACTTTAGAAGCCACTCTTATATTGTTATAAGCAAGCTCTAAGTTTGAAGCAAACGACTTGCCATCGGTTATCTCTTTTATCTTTGATAGTAGGAAAGGAGTTGTGTCCTTGCCTTTAATGCCACGCTCATTGCACTCAGCAACAGCTTTAACGATAACTGCTTCCATCTCATCGAAATCAAGCTCCCACTCCTCTGGAATAGGATTTGCCACAACAAGACCGCCACGAAGTCCGAGTTCCCATTTTGTCTTCATAATCTCGGCGATTTTCTCTTCGCTCTCGATATTGTAGTCCACCTTAAATCCGCTCTTTCTGCAGTAGAAAGCTGGGAAATCGTCGGTGCGAAGACCTAAAACTTCAACGCCCTGTGTTTCGAGGTATTCAAGGGTAAGCCCAAGGTCGAGCAGACTTTTAGCGCCGGCGCAGATAACCGCAACTTTAGTTTGTGCAAGCTCCTGTAAATCAGCAGATATATCAAAAGTTGTTTCGCCACCACGGTGAACACCGCCGATACCGCCAGTTGCAAATACACGGATACCAGCCATATCAGCAACCATCATAGTTGTTGCAACGGTAGTTGCCGCTGGGATTTTAAGGGCGATTGCCGAGGCGAAATCCCTTCTTGAAGCTTTGCGGATACCTGGTTTTGCCATAAGCTCTAAGTCATCTGCCGAAAGGCCAACTTTTATCTTGCCACCAATAATAGCAGTTGTTGCGGGAACAGCTCCCATACTGCGAACTATCTCCTCCGCCTTTTTTGCAAACTCTAAGTTTTGTGGATATGGCATACCGTGCGAGATAATGGTGGACTCAAGTGCCACGACAGGTTTTCCGCTGTCGATAGCCTCTTTAATTTCGGGTAAAATATCGAGATATTGTTTCATTTTAAAACTCCTTTTATTTATCTTTTTTAGCTTATTAATCAACCATCGAGAGGGAAATTCGACCCTTTTTGGTATCGACAGAGAGGACGGTAACCTGTACCCTATCCCCAACTTTTAAAACCTCCGATGGGTGCTTTATAAATTTATTGCAGATTTTCGAGATGTGAACTAGTCCGTCCTGATGAACGCCGATATCGACAAACGCCCCGAAATCAACAACATTTCGCACAACGCCATCTATCTTCATGCCATCGGTTAAATCCTTGATGTCGAGTAGGTCACTGCGCAGAGTTGGCATAGGTAGGCTCTCTCTGATATCACGCCCTGGCTTTAATAGCTCAGACACTATATCGGCAAG
>CAYJJJ010000056.1:0-10961 GCA_964370465.1 uncultured Oscillospiraceae bacterium | reverse complement strand
CCGAGTTTTGCTACTTTTAAAAGCTCTTTTCTGTTTTTGAATGCTCCGTTTTCATCTCGGTACTTCTCTATATTTGTTGCAACCGAGGCTGTTATGCCCGAAATCTTCGATAGAAGCGAGGGGGAGGCGGTATTGAGGTCAACACCTACCGAGTTTACGCAGTTTTCAACTACGCCGTTTAGCGTTTCTGTCAGTTTATTTGTCGGCAGATCGTGCTGATACTGTCCTACGCCTATGCTTTTCGGGTCGATTTTCACAAGTTCTGCAAGTGGGTCGAGCAGTCTTCTCGCTATTGAAACAGCGCTCCTAAACGAAACATCGAGGTCTGGGAACTCAGCCGCTCCAAGCTTTGAAGCAGAGTATACCGAGGCACCAGCTTCTGAAACAACAGCGTAACTCACCGATTTATCGCACTCTTTTATAGTATCGACTATGAAAATCTCGCTCTCTTTAGTCGCGGTTCCGTTTCCGATTGCCACAACATCTACATTATACTTTTTTATCGCCGCAAGTACAAGCTTTTTCGCCTCTTCTATCTTCTTTTGTGGAGGTGTTGGGTAGATTACAAAGTGGTGGAGCATTTTGCCTTGCTCGTTTATAACCGCTACTTTGCACCCTGTTCGGTATCCTGGGTCAAGTCCTAAAATAGTTTTGCCAACAAGTGGTGGGCTCATAAGCAGTGGGTATAGGTTGCCGGCAAAGCTCTTTATAGCGCCCTCTGCCGCACGCTCGGTTAAGATATTTCGAATCTCGCGCTCAAGAGCCGGTGCAATAAGCCTTGAAATGCTGTCAAGAGCACAGAATTTAACAGTTTCATACATGCTGTTTTTGTGTGAGTATTTATTTAAGATAAGCGATAGCAGATAATTTTCATCGTACTCAACTGAAACTTTGAGAAAATCCTCTTTTTCTCCTCGGTTGACAGCTAAAATTCTGTGGTCTGCGACAGTTTTAACCCTGTCACGAAACTCATAATACCCCTCGTAAACGCTCTCGACTTCGGGGTCGCCAATTGAAACGATAAATGCATTTGCAACGCAGTATTCACGCATTTTAGTTCTTATATCGGCATCAGTTGAGAATATTTCCGCAACGATATCGCATCCGCCAGATAGTGCGTCTTCAGCAGTAGGTACATCTTCGGCGATATATTCTTCTGCCGCTTTAAGTGGGTCGATACTGAGCGATAAATCATCGGATAGAATAAGCTCTGCGAGAGGCTCAAGCCCTCGCTCGCGTGCAATAGTCGCCCTTGTTCGCTTCTTCTGCTTGTATGGGCGATAGATATCCTCAAGCCTTGCTTTTGTCTGCGCCGCATTTATCTCTGCAAGGAGTTCATCAGTCATCTTTCCCTGTTCTTCTATATTTTTTATGACCGACTGCTTGTCCGCTAAGAGCTCTGTTAAATAGCTATACCGCTCTGAGATTTCACGCAGCGTTGTATCATCGCAACTGCCGGTAAGTTCCTTTCTATACCTTGCTATAAAGGGAATGGTGTTCCCCTCATCGATAAGCGAGAGGATATTCTTCATATGCTCTTCTCGAAGCCCAAATTCTTTTGTTAAAATTTCGCCTACTTGCATTGTTTTTTCTCCTTTAATCACTGTTTTATGCCCTATGGCGGGCGGATATGGAATCCACCCCTACCAATCTAACCTCTATTATCTGTTCTCTGCCTATCTGGCTATCTGGCTATCTGTCCTCTGATACCTGCCCTCTACCGCGCCCGCCCGCAGTAAACGCACCACAGTGCGTTTGGTCGAATTACATTCGACTGCGGCGAGCCGAAGGCTCGCCACTGCGGGCGGGGCTTTGCAGCGAATTTCAGCTAATCCTGCCACCTAATGCACGGATATGAAATCCGCCCCTACAGACACATCTGCCCTCTGACCATCTGAAATCTGGCATCTGGTGTGCTATCGCTTCTCACGAAAAAAGTTCGTGAGAAGTGCACCGCACTCTTCCTCCAAAACACCACCGATAACATCTGGTTTTGTTGGATACCCTCTCATCGAGAGGTCAATAATTGAGCCCATACCGCCTTTGCCGATATCAAACGCACCAAAAACCACTCGCTTTATTCTGCTTTGTAGTATTGCGCCACTGCACATAATGCACGGCTCAAGTGTTACAAATAGCGAGCAGTCGTGCAGATTGCTTCGACCAAGTTTTTTTGAAGCTCTCTCGATAGCTACCATCTCAGCGTGGAGCAGTGGGTTATGCTCTCGCTCTTTGCAGTTTACCCCCTCCGCTACTATTTCACCGTTTATAGCTACCGCCGCCGCTACTGGAATATCTCCATAGGGTAGCGTTTCTTTTGCCTTTTCTAATAGATAGGCAATAATCTCTCTATCACTTCTTACCATAGCCTCAAATCCCCTATAAAAACAATAACTGTTGCAAACACAGCGCACAAAAAGGAAAATTCGAGGTATGCGAGCTTTATTCTATCGTAGAAGAAGAGAGAGCCGTTATAGCTGCGAAGGTTAATTCGTTTTTTGTAGAAATAGTAAAAAGCTGCAACTAAACCGCCGAGAATCCCAACAGCGGATAGAATGTTGTTTATAACGATGTAGGAAAGTGCGGGTGAAACTGCCGAATATAAAATCGGCACACCGATTACAAATGCAGTTAGTGCGATTCGAGATACAATACTCACCCAAACTGACCTGTACCTGAGTGTTAAAAAACAAAGAACATATGAAAGCGCAAAATTCAAAGGTATTAGCATAATGGACTCGGCTGTCAAAGCGTAAACAGTTGAAACGAACATGCAGGCAAAACTGTCGCCAAACCTTGTGAGACGCAGCAAAATTACACGGCGAAATACAAACTCTTCAATTAAAATGTTAACTAAAAAATATTGTATTAAATTGTTTCGTAAGTTAAACCATTCGTTGCCGAAAAGAAGTGTGTTTACTTCAAATTCTATTCCTACATCACGAAAAAATAGATATGTTGGAACGGTGAAAAATGAGAGCGCACTGTACACTCCTATCGTAATAAGTATTGGTGGGATAAACCGCTTTGGAGTTAGTTTTATCTTTGGCAATGATGACACTTCTTCTTTTCGAACAGGGCGTAGCATAATCAAAAAAGGAAGGTGGTAAATAATACCTTGAAAAACTGAAAGTACTGTTAGAATTATATTAAGTGCAGTAGCAAACTTGCCACTAAACGACAATGCAATTTCCACCGATAAAGGGTAGATATACCTTGCGAATAAAAGGTCATCTATAACTGTGCTCATAATAAAATAGATGATCATCGCATTAGAAACTATCCCCACAACCCGAAGCAGTGCCGCTTTTTCAGCGGTTTTGTCGTCGAGATTTAAAAAACCGAGTTTCGGGGTGTATACTTTTGAGCTATTCGGGTCGATAAAAACACCTCCAATTAGTGCCTTTTGGTATAGAGAATAGGATTAGTAGGGGAGGGGCTCTGCTCCTCCATCGGTAACAAATCTACATAAAGCATCAGCGGAAACTATAGCGCACCACCAACGCAAAATGCAAATCTATCCTCTACTTAAATATTTTAAGCTTTGAGAGGCGCTCGTATGCTTCTCTGATTTTATCTTCTGAAACGGTGAGTGCTATGCGAAGGTGTCCCTCGCCTGCCTCGCCGAAAGCATCACCTGGTAAAACTAAGATATGGGCTTGCTCGAGGATAATTTCAGCAACCTCATTGCTTGAAAGTCCTGTTTTCTTTATTGATGGGAATAGATATATGCTACCCTCAGCAAAACCAACTTCAAAGTTTCGAAGCTTTGAGAAAAGCTCTTTTGCGAGTTTTCCTCTTTTAAGTATCACATCGGCAACCTGTTTTTTTATTTCTGCTCTGTTTTGTAGCGCATAAATCGCCGCCCGCTGATTTGCGGCAGGGGCTACGAAAACAGCATTGTCGGAAATTGATTTTATAACCTGTAAAAAGCAGTTTTCTGCAACGATATTTCCAATTCTAAAACCTGTCATCACAAAGTTTTTGCTAAAGGAATTTATCGTAACTGTCCGCTCAAACATACCGGGCAGAGAGGCTACTGGGGTGAAACTGCCATCGTAGATAAAGTCGGTGTAGATATCATCGGCAACAACGCATAAATCGTGCTTTTTAGCAAAATCAGCTATCTTGCCAAGGGTTTTATCGCTATAACAAACAGCAGTCGGGTTGTTTGGGGTATTTATTATCATGCCGACAGTCCTGTCGGTTATATATTCTGCCACTCGCTCCATATTCGGTTGCCAGCCTTCGTCTTCAAAACAGGGGACAAAAACAGGTTTTTTGTTTCCAAACTCCGCCTGTCCCTTATATGCCGAAAAGTATGGCTCGAAAACTAAAACTTCATCGCCTGGCTCACCGAGTGCTGTCATTACAAGGGTCATAGCACTGCAACCAGCAACTGTTATAAAGACGTTTTCTCTCTCGATATTAAAATCGTAATCCTCTTTATAAAATTTAACTATCTCGTCGCGAAGAGCAGGGTCGCCCCAAGGGTCGCCGTATTTTGTGTGCCCCTCTTTTGCGCCCTCATACATCGCTTCAATTATCGACGGTGGAGTTGCTATATCAAAGTCCCCGACCGATAAATTTAATATATCGTCGTATTTAGAAACCTTTTCAAAAAACGTCAGTAAAGCGTTAGGTTTCTGATTTTTATGATAACTGCCAATAAATTTTTCCATACAAACCCCTTAAAAATGTTCTTGTGAGCGAACTTTACGAAGCTCTTTTCGTCTTGCGCCGTGTTCCCACTCGAGCTTTTGCTCATCTGTTTCAACAATCAATCTAGGCACCTCTTTTGGACGCTGATTTTTGTCAATAGATACCATAACAAGATATGCTTGGTTAACCTTTTCACGCCTACCATCGAGATACTCGATATAGGTTTTGACACGCACCTCCATCGAGGTGTTTCCGACATAGGTAATCTCGCCTTTTAAGACGATAGTATCATTCAAAAAAGCCGCCGAGCGAAAATGCAGATTATCGACATAAACGGTAGTCACATCTGTGCCACAGTGTCTTCTTGCAACTACCGCCGCAACAACATCTATCCACTCCATAAGGCGGCCACCAAACAGCCGATTGTTGCCGTTTATATGCGGTGGCATAAGGATATGCACCTGCTCGCATCTGCTCTCTTCTACTGTTTTTCCACTTCGCATCGATAAATCCTCCGCTTCTAAATTATCTTAAATATTATACCACAAAACACAACTAAAAAACAATGATTTCAAAGGAGTTCTATCACCTTTACAGCTTGCCTTACGGGGTGGGTGGTAGCTTGTGGTGGTAAGGGGTGGCGGTGGATTGGTGTGAGGGGGGAGCGTGATGGATGGGAGCGTGATGTGGGTGTGGGCGGTGCCCTATGTATGGAGTTTGGAGGTGTGTGATGTATGGGGTGGGGTGAGAAGTAGCCTGATGAATGGGTAGGGCAGTGGATTGGTGTATGGGTGGGGTAGAGGCTTTATGTGTGTGGTGAGTCGGTGATTTGATGTGTGGGCTGGAGAGGTCGCCGCGCCCGCAGCTTGCCGCACTTTGTGCGGCAGTCGGCACTAAAGTGCCGACATGGAGATTTTTCAAATCTCCGCTGCGGGCGCGCGTCACCCCACCAAAAACCGCCCCACCAAAAACCGCCCCACCAAAAACCAATCACACCAAAAACCGCCCCCCAGAAACCACCCACCAACAATCAATCACACCAGAATCTATACAACAGAGAACAGAAACCAGTGCCCTAGAAGCCGCCCCGCCAAACCTCAGACAACAAAAAAGGAAGTCGATTTGAAAATCGACTTCCCTATAATACTAAAAATCTTGCCTATTAATGCAGTGCCGCAACATCCCAAATATTCATCGCATACTCTGAAACACTTCTGTCGGCGGCGAAAATGCCTGCGTTTGCTGTGTTTATCAAGCTCTTTTTCGCAAATCCCATTTTGTCTGAGTAAATTTCTGCAACTTTTCTCTGTGCATCTATATAGCTGTCGAAATCGGCAAAAACCATATATGGGTCGGTGTTTTTAAGGTTTATAACGATATCTGAGAAGTTATAGCCAAGACTTCCGTTCTCACAGTAGTCAAGCGCATTTCTGATAACCTCGTTTTGGCGGTAGTAGTCTATCGGGTTGTAGCTCTGCTTTAGCGCTGATACCTCATCGGTGCGAAGACCGAACAGAATCATATTCTCTTCACCAACTGCCTCGCATATCTCAACATTTGCACCGTCGAGAGTTCCGAGGGTTATAGCGCCGTTTATCATAAACTTCATGTTACCAGTACCCGAAGCCTCAGTGCCTGCAAGGGATATCTGCTCTGAGATATCAGCAGCTGGCATTAAAATCTCGCTCTTTGTTACCGAGTAGTCCTCGAGGTAGATAACCTTTAGGATATCTTTTGTCTGCGGGTCGTTGTTTACAAGTTTTGCAATAGAGCAGATAAATCTTATAATCTGCTTTGCAAGGTAGTATCCCGGTGCCGACTTCGCGCCGAAAATATAAGTTCTCGGGGTATAGTTTCCATTTGGATTTTGCTTAATTGCGTTGTAAAGTGCGAGGATATGCAGAGCATTTAGATGCTGTCTTTTATACTCGTGAAGCCTTTTTACCTGAACGTCAAAAATTGAATCAGGATTTAGCACTTCGCCTGTTTCACGCAATATGAAATCGGCAAACTTCTCCTTTGCCCCTCTCTTTATTTTGATAATTTCATCGAGCACCTTTTTATCGTCGACAAATTTTTCCATCTTTTTGAGAGCGAGCGGATTTTTATTAACATCCTCACCTGATAGCTTGCACGCCAAATCGTAAAGCGGACGGTTGCTCTGATAGAGCCAACGTCTGTAAGCTATACCGTTTGTGACGTTTGTGAATTTGTGCGGTGTGAGATTATAGAAATCACGGAAGACCGACTGTTTTATAATCTCTGAGTGGAGCTTTGAAACGCCGTTTACCGAGTGGGAACCGATAACAGATAAGTTGCCCATCTTTATCTTGTTACCACTTACAATCTCCATATTGCGAATAGCGCTCTCAGCCACTGCATCATCACGGCACTCCTCAACAAATCTGCGGTTTATCTCGCAGATAATCGAGAAAATTCGAGGAAGAAGCTCTTTAATAAGCCCGATATCCCACTGCTCAAGCGCCTCTTTCATTACTGTGTGGTTTGTGTATGCGAAAGTTTTTGTAGTTGTATCCCAAGCGTTGTCCCAGCTATATCCGCACTCATCGATTAAAATTCTCATAAGCTCTGCTATCGCGAGTGCTGGGTGGGTATCATTTATATGAATTGCAACTCTGTCGCTGAAATTCTCAAGCTTTCCATATACCGAAATATGTCTTTTAATTATATCGGTAATAGATGCGGCACAGAGGAAATACTGCTGACGAAGTCGCAAACTTTTGCCTTCTCTGTGGTTGTCGTTCGGGTATAAAACCTTACTTATAGCCTCAGATAATGAACTCTCCGCAGCGGCGCCGAGATAGTCGCCCGAGTTGAATAAGTTCATATCAATTGAGGGGCTGTTTGCCTTAAATAGGCGCAAAGTCGCAACGCTGTCGGTTTTATGTCCACTCACAATCATGTCATAAGGAACAGCGTGAACGCTCTGGTAGTCAAGGTGAGATATACCGTTGTGCTTCTCGCTCCAACGCTCCTCAACCCGTCCGCCAAATCGAACTTCAACGGTATCTTCGGTGGCTTTATTTAACCAAACACTGCCGTCTTCAAGCCAGTCATCGGGTTGCTCGTGTTGCCATCCGTCGACGAGTTTTTGCTTAAATATTCCGTATTCATAGAGAATGGAGTATCCGATAGCGGGGTAGCCTTGTGTTGCCATACCGTCGAGAAAACATGAGGCAAGTCGTCCGAGACCGCCATTTCCAAGCCCTGCATCAGGCTCTATATCGAGTACCTTTTCAAGGTTTATTCCGCTCTCAGCTAAAACCGCTTCACATGTTTCATAAAGTCCTAAGTTAAGCAGGTTGTTTTTAAAACTGCGTCCCACCAAAAACTCAAGACAAATATAATAAACCCTCTTTGATTTTTGGTCACGAACCTTGTTTCGATAGCGAATAGCTTTTGAGTTTAAAATCTCATTTACTGTGAGTGCTACCACGTTGTAGATTTCTTCGTTTGTTGCATCGGATAATCTTTTATCATAAGTTACCTGAAGTTTATATTCAAAAAGATTTTTGAGTGTTGCTCTGTCGAGATTAAGTTCCATATTCCACCTCCATTGTGAATAATTTCCTATTACTAACAATTATAAGCTATAACTTTTAAAAAATAAAGTAAAATTAGTGGGTTTTAATTAAAAAAAACTTTATTTAGATAATTTTGTGTGATAAAATGTATACATAACTTTTTCTAAGGAGAGTAAAATGGACAGTTTAACAAGAGTTAAAATAAAAATTCAAGGTAGCGACTATAATATCGTCGGCGATGAGCGTGAAGAGCATATAAACGAGCTTGCGGCAAAGCTCGACGATAAAATCTCAAAGCTACTTGAGAAAAACCCAAGAATTAATCTATCGGGTGCCGCTATATTATCAGCGCTTGACTATGCAAACGACGCTTATAAGTCAAACAGGGCATCAGATAATCTTCGCTCGCAGATAAAAGATTATCTCGAAGATAGCGCAAAAGCACGTATCGAGGTTGAAGAGGCTAAGAGAGAGATAGATAAGCTTCGCCGTGATATCAAAGACCTTCGTGCTATTATTGCCGAAAAAGAAGCTGTTATAAACGGCTGATGCGCAGTGAAATATTAGCGCCTGCAGGGAGCTTTGAGAGTTTGCAGGCCGCCGTTAATTCTGGTGCCGATGCGGTGTATCTCGGGTTTTCCGATTTTTCCGCAAGGGCATCTGCTAAAAATTTCGACTTCTCGAATTTTGAAAAGGCTGTAACTTACGCCTACACTCGAGGGGTCGAGATTTATGTTGCGTTAAATACAATAATTGTTTCAAAGAGCGAGATGCAAAAAGCATTGGAGATAGCAAGCTTTGCGCTTTCGTGCGGTGTTTGCGATTTTATAGTTCAGGACCTCGGGCTCGCAAGGCTTATGAGTGCGCTCTCAGATAGAGTGCGACTGCACGCATCAACCCAAACAGCGCTTACAACTGCCTCTGCTGCAAATTTTCTAAAGCCAGTCGGGTTTATGCGGTATGTATTGCCACGTGAGCTAACCCTCTCGGAAATTGAGAGCTACTCGAAAAGCACAGACGGGCAAACAGAGGCTTTTATCCACGGTGCGCACTGTTTTAGTGTTTCTGGACAGTGTTATATGTCGGCTTTTTGCGGAGGGCGCTCGGGGAATAGGGGAAGCTGTGCTCAACCTTGCAGACAGCCATTTTCTGGCGACTACCCACTTTCCCTATCCGATTTGTCATTTATCGATTACAAAGATGAGCTTATAAAAGCAGATGTTTGCTCGTTTAAAATAGAAGGGCGACTAAAACGCCCAGAGTATGTTGCGGCGGCGGTGCTCGCGGTAAAAGAGGGAAAACGAACGAAAATCCTATCCGATATATTTAGCCGCGGCGAACACACAGATGGGTTTCTGACAGGCAAAAGAGATTTTTCGATGTATGGTGTGCGAGAAAAGGGCGATGTGCTCCGCTCAAACAGTGCATTGGAGCGTTTTGAGATGCCACCGGAGAAAAAGGTGCCACTCGATATAACGGTGTCTGTTTTAAAGGACAAATTTTATGCGCAGTTTAAAAGCGGAGATGTATCGATAGAAGTTGAGGGTGAAAAACCGTCTATTGCAAAGAATTTGCCACTTAGCATAGAAACGCTAAAAGAGTCGCTATCAAAGCTCGGAGATAGTCCGTTTTTTATAAACAGCTTCTCAGCGGAAATTGGGGACGAGCTCTTTTTACCAAAATCCGCGATAAATGCCCTTCGGCGAGAGGGTTGCGATAGATTAGTGCAGAAGATGTTGCCAAAAGCAATTGAAACTATACCGCAAAGTTTAACCTATAAAGAGCGTAAAAAAAGGAAAAACCAGAAGCTTTTCGGTGTTTTTGAAAGCGCTTCACAGATTAGCGATAAAATATATTCGCAGTTTGAAAAGGTGTTTTTGCCAAGCGAAGAGATAAAAAAATTGCCCTCAAAATACAGCGAAAAAGCAAACAGCTACCTGCCTGTTTCCTTTGATGAAAAAAGAGAGGTATTAGGAGAAGCTCCGCTTTGCACAGCGATTGATGGGATAGCGGCGGCAAAAAGCGCTGGGAAGAGCCCGATAGCCGATTTTTCAGCGAATATAACAAACGCAGAAGCCGCAAAGACGATGCAGACCCTCGGGGTAAGTGCCGTTGTTATTTCGCCTGAGTGCAGTGTTTCAGAGGTGAAATTTTTCCCAGAGGATATTTCGGTGGGCATTACCGCCTATGGGAAAATGCCACTTATGAAGAGCAGAGTTTCGCCGAAAAACAAGACCGATAAAAGCTATCTTACCGATAAAATTGGGGAGAGATTTTTCATAACAAAGAGCGGTGATATCTGGACTATTCACAGCTCGAGGCCTGTCTATCTCGGCGACAAAAAGAGCGAGCTTGCGTATATCGATTTCTTCACTCTGCGTTTTACTGATGAGAAAGCAGACGAGATAGAAGAGGTTATAGAGCTGTTTCAGTCGGGTGGAGAGTACAAAAAGCCGTTTACACGAGCATTTTATTTTAAGAGGTAGCGTGAAAATCACGCTATCAATTATCTATATGGCCTGCCGTCACAGACGGCAGATGCCTGTTAATCTCCATTCTGTACGGAGATTATTCAAAACTATTTGTGCTGTGCACAGAATGGAGAGTTAGCGTGAAAAATCACGCTAACAATTATCTATATGGCCTGCCGTCACAGACGCCAGATGCCTGTTAATCTCCATTCTGCACGGAGATTATTCAAAACTATTTGTGCTGTGCACACAGAATGGAGAGTTAGCGTGAAAAATCACGCTA
>CAYJJJ010000055.1:0-13470 GCA_964370465.1 uncultured Oscillospiraceae bacterium | reverse complement strand
TCGGAATGACGGAGTCAAAGTCCGTTGCCTTACCGCTTGGCGACAGCCCATTATTAATTTAACTTACTACTTATTAAAAACAGCCGCTTTTTAAAGAGCGGCCGCCGTTTTTAAATGGGGTGGATAATGAGATTCGAACTCACGGCCTCCAGAGCCACAATCTGGCGCTCTAACCAACTGAGCTATACCCACCATTGGCGCGCTTGAAGGGACTCGAACCCCTGACCCACTGCTTAGAAGGCAGTTGCTCTATCCACCTGAGCTACAAGCGCATGCTAATTTTGCATTTGCAAAAAAATGGAGCGGGTGATGGGAATCGAACCCACGTGTTCAGCTTGGAAGGCTGACATTCTACCATTGAACTACACCCGCACGTTTTTTGTGACGATAATTATATTACCACAACTATCGCCACAAGTCAAGCGTTTTTAAGAAATATCTACTATTATTTTATCATCATTTGCCGATACCTCGACTTTACTTAACATAATGCCGTCATTTTCGACAATCGCCCTTGCAATTTTGTCCTCAACTTCACGCCTTATAACAGCACGAAGCTCTCTTGCCGCAGATGCTTTGCTCTCAATTCCAGAAACAATTGCCTTTGCCGCTAAATCATCGAAAGTATATTTTATTCCCTTTTCTAAAAGACTCTCGGTATACTCATCAAGCATAAGTTTTGCAATTTCACAGAGATTATCGAATGTTAGCGGATTGAACACGACAACCTCGTCAACCCTACCGAGAAACTCAGGGCGCAAAAACTCACGGAGTGCTTTTGTCACTTTCTCTCTCGAGATATCCTCTGTTGATTTCGCAAACCCAAACCCAGACTCACGTTTATCACTGCCTGCATTTGATGTCATAATAACAACGCAGTTCTCAAAATTCACTTTTCTGCCCTTATTATCGGTAACTCTTCCCTCATCGAGAATTGCAAGCAGAATATTTAAAACATCTGGATGTGCTTTCTCTATCTCATCAAACAAAATAACGCTATAAGGTCTTCTGCGTATCTTCTCAGTTAGCTGTCCCGCCTCATCGTAGCCGATATATCCAGGAGGGCTGCCGATAATTTTTGAAACTGAATGACGCTCCATATATTCGCTCATATCAAGACGAATAAGCGGCTCAACGCCGTCGAAAAGCTCAGCGGCAAGAACTTTAGCAAGTTCCGTTTTACCAACACCAGTAGGCCCTACAAATATAAATGATGCAGGTCTTCTTCGAGGGGTAACACCAGCAGATGTTCGCATTATAGCATTCGCTACAAGGTCAACAGCTTTTTCCTGTCCGATAACTTTTTCGTTTATCTTCTCAGATAGCCCACGAACCTTTGTATAACTGCTCATCTCAACTTTGCTTGCGGGAATACCTGTCCAAAGCTCAATAACTCTCGCTAAATCTTGTTTTGTCACCTGAATAGTTGAAACCTTCTCTTCAAGCTCTCCAATATCCTGCTCAACTTTTAGGATATTTGATTTTAGTGTTGCGAGTTTTTCAAAATCGACCTCTTCAACCTGCGCTTCTTCCTCTTCCAGTTGCTCTTTTAGTCTTTCAAGTATAACTCTATTGAGGTATAGCTCTGCTAAATCCTCGTGTGAAAGGTTTGAATAAGAAGCCGCCTCATCTATTAAATCTATCGCCTTGTCTGGTAGGTATCTGTCTGTAATATAGCGCTCAGATAGAACAACCGCCGACATAACAATTTCATCTGAAATTTTAACATCGTGGTACTCTTCATAGTATTTTTTAATGCCAAGTAGCATCTCTTTTGCATCTTCAATAGTCGGCTCATTTACCATAACAGGCTGAAAACGACGCTCAAGAGCGGCATCTTTTTCGATATGCTTTCGGTATTCGTTAAATGTTGTCGCACCGATAACCTGAACCTCGCCTCTTGAAAGCGCAGGTTTTAGAATATTAGCGGCATTCATAGAGCCCTCAGCGTCACCAGTTCCGACTAGATTGTGTACCTCATCAATAAACAGGATAACATTGCCTCTATCTTTTATCTCCTCAACAAGCCCTTTTACTCTGCTCTCAAACTGGCCGCGAAACTGTGTTCCCGCAACGAGAGCTGTTAAATCAAGCATATAGAGCTCTTTGCGTGCAAGTTTAGATGGAACGTTGTTCTCAGCTATCCTCTGGGCAATTCCCTCTGCAACAGCAGTTTTACCAACACCCGGCTCACCTATAAGGCACGGGTTATTTTTTGTTCTTCTGTTTAATATCTGAAGTACCCTGAAAATCTCTTCATCACGACCGAAAATAGAGTCCATCTTGCCCTCTCTGCAACGCTGTGTTAAATTGGTGCAGTAGTTCTCAAGAAAACTCTTTTTATTCTTAGCATCATTATCAGCTTTTCTCTTTTTCTGCTCTTTATCGCTCTGTTTTTTCGGCTCTGACTCATCCTTTGAAATCGGAGTTATAACCCCATTCTCATCTTTTTTGCCGAAAAGCTTGTCCAGAAACGGAAATGTTTTAGCGCCACCTGGAATAAAGTCTTCATCGCCCTCTTCCATTTGGTCATACATCTCAACAATCTGCTGGTTCATCGTTTCCATCTCTTCTTCGCTGATACCGAGATTGTTTAGTATATCATTAACAGGGCCAATTCCGAGCTCTTTAGCACACGGAATACAATACCCCTCATTTATTTTGTCGTTACCTTCAATCTTTGATATAAAGATCACAGCTGGACGTTTGTTGCATTTGGAGCAAATCATACTCATAAAATTCTTTAACCTTTCTTATACTCTGACATAAATATTCTAAAATAGCACCATAGTGCATTTAATAGCACAACTATTGAAATTGCGCTGAGAATCATCACATTACTGTTTGACATATTAGGCACGATAATTAAGACCGCAAGCACAAGATACATAACTGCAGTTGATAATTTACCTGCAAACTCAGCAGCTTTTAACCTTACATTCTTTTTTAAAAAAATCATTGTGCCAAGCGCCATGCATATCTCTTTTATAAAAAAGACAACAATGGCAGGAATAAAGCTTCTGTGTTCAATAGCTACACATATACCAACTGCCGCTTGCGTTAGTTTATCGGCAATTGGGTCGAGTATTTGACCGAGATATGTTATCATATTGAATTTTCGAGCTATAACTCCGTCTAAAAAGTCTGAAACGCCAGATAAAAACAACACAAGCAGCGCCATATACGGATCATTTACATTTATATAGTAGTGAATAAAAACAGGTATCAATACTATTCTAAAGATTGAAAGTGCATTTGGGATGTTCATTAACTTCTCCTAAGTTAAATTTTTAAATTCTCCTATTTCTGGAGCTAAATCATAGATAACGCCGAATACCAAACTGTTTTCCGCTTGGTTCTCTGATATTCCAAGAAAGTTATCCGTAACATTATATGCTGATTTTAACATAAATGCAAATATAAATGCAATTAACAAAGCCTTAATTATTCCAGTAACCGCACCTAAAAGTTTATTAATACTATTGCCAAACGGAATAAATTTAACCGCTTGTGTTAGAAGTCTTGCCGCAAGCGAGAAAGCTATCAGTAAAACCACTACTAAAACAACAAACAAAATCGTGCTTAAAAATGATACAATTACCATCCTCGGCGCCGCAGATGAGCTTATGCTATTCCAGTTTATAAAGCCTGAAATAAACCCAGCCGACTCGTCAACTATCTGTTTTAGCGAGGTAGCACCCGCCGCCATCGCTTCATTGACACTCGCTTCAAAGAAGGTGTCATAAATAAATCCAGAAATAGGCTCTGAAATAAGACCCGCTAATATAAGCGCTCCAAAAAATGATACTATACCAACAACACCACGAATAAACCCATCTTTAAACCCAAAAAATATAAATAGCGCTAGAACAATAAGAAAAATAAAATCAATAATTGCAAATGTCATCTAATCAATCCAATCTGTAAATTTTGTTTTTGTCTGTACCATAAATATCTGATAAGACAATATAATGCCGAGAGTAATTATCCGCTAAATCGCTGTTTATTGTGTCGCCGTATCTGTTTAGCAGAATATAACCCTCGTCGTTAAATATATAAACACCATCACCGTTGCTCACTAGTTCAACTACCTCACCTTGAAGTGGTGTTTCGGAGATAATTTCCCCTCCTCTTATTATAACGACTTTTTTAATCTTTGCAAGTGAGTCTTCCGATAGTATTACCGCTGTATACGAATTATCGCCTATATCTGCTGCAGCAAGCTCTCTTCGCTCAAACGAAACACTCGACTCCTCTAAAAGTTTCTTATTTAATACAATATACCTTTCATCGCTGACAAGGTGCAGATCATCGCCGACGACCTCACTCTTATAGATTATTTCGCCGTTAAGAGTCAAGCGCCCAATTATTTCGCCAGCTATATTTATCGACACTACATCTGTAGATATTGTCGAGTTTGCGTCGTGAATTGCCAAAAGATAAACATCGTCCCCAGAATAACAGACATCGGTTATATATTTATCCTCTGAATAGTAGCTGTAAACTTCACTTTTCTCGATATCATAAACTGTGAGTTTAGTAGTTGCCGAAACCGACGACGACGCAACTGCAACATGCCCATAATACGAAAGATCAGCTGATAAAATGGTATCTTGAGTCTGCTCTTCGGGGTATATATCTCCGTTTCTTCCTATAAGGCGATACCTTGTGCCCCCGAGGTCATAGAGCAATATTCTGCTTCCATTCACACGAATTTTAGGGTTACCGTACGAATGCGAAACTGAAAAGAGTTCTGCACCACTACTTGTGTAAACCGTTAGATCAACATCTGTAAGCACTGCAAGCGAGCCTCTGTAATCGGCAGTTTGCGCTATATATGTACCGTCGGCCGTTATCGGATATCCACTACCACCGCCTGCTGTTAAGCTATTTAGGTAATATAACGGATCGAATGAAACTAAAAAATCGCTTATCATAAAGGCAATTGATACAAACAATACAGCTATCAAAAAAACCGCTGTATTTCTTCTTGCTTTTGCACGTTTTTTCTGCCTGCGTTTTTTCTCTATTTCGGTTATTTCTCGCATTCTCTCTCCTCATAAAAAACTTCTGTTAAGAAAAGACCTTTTGCAGGCGCTGTATATTTCTCAATCGGAAGTTTCCCCGAAACAAGGGATTTTTCAATATCTTCAGGGGTGAGCTTCCCCTCGCAAATCCTTATAATTGCCCCTGCCATCATCCGCACCATATTATATAAAAAACCATTAGCTGCAACTGTAAATATCAAAAAATCGTCTTTTTCCTCAATCTCTGCGTACTTCACTGTGCGCACAGTATCGTTTGGAGTCTTAGTTTTTTTGTTGCAAAAGGCTTTAAAATCGTGTTTACCAGCAAAATAAGATACCGCTTTCTTTAGCTCTAAAATATCCGCATCTCTGCCATAATGCGCGCTAAAATCGTCGCAAAACGGATTTCGTGCACTTCTTAAGTATATATAGTACTTATATTCTTTTGCTATGCTGCTGTACCGAGCGTGAAATTCGTCTGGCACTTCACTTGCAGAGACTACCGAAACACTCAGCGGCAGATGAAAATTAAGTGCTACTATAAGTTTTTTTGTCTTTATCGGGTTTTCCGTTTTAAAGCTAACTGTAAACTTCTTTGCATGAACACCGCTATCAAGCCGTGAACAGCATTTTATATCTTCCCTCTTGCCCAAAATTTTCGCAAGTGCATCTTGCAAAACCTCAGAAACTGAAATAGCATTTTTTTGCACCTGTGTGCCACAAAAATTTGTTCCAATAAACGATAGAGTTAACAGAATATTTCTCATAATACTAAATACCGTTTAAAAAAATTGTTGCAACAACGAGTCCACCCGAGAGCAAAAGTGCAAAAAAATCTGAAAATCTAAACTTTAAAACTTTCATCCTCGTACGGTTATCGCCACCCCTATAACATCTACATTCCATCGCAACCGCAAGATCGTCTGCTCGTCTGAATGCTGAAATAAAAAGCGGAATAAGAATTGGCACAAGCGATTTTGCACGCTCTATTATACCACCGCTCTCCATATCAGCACCCCTCGCCTTCTGGGCGCTTATAATCTTATCTGTTTCCTCGATAAGCGTTGGGATAAAGCGAAGAGCAATAGTCATCATCATTGCAAGCTCGTGCGCTGGCACCTTTATAACTTTAAGCGGAGATAACAGCCTCTCAAGCCCATCGGTCAGTGCTATTGGCGTTGTTGTATAGGTGAGAAGCGATGATATAGTTATAAGCACTAAAATCCTAAGGGTCATCTGAAGCGCAAAGAAAAGACCTTCGTATGTTATTTTAATAAAATAAAACTCAACAATCGGCTCGCCGTCGAGAAAAAACATATTTATAAACGAGGTGAATATAATTATCGGAAGCACCGGTTTCAAGCTTTTAAACATCAGTTTTAGCGGTATTTTAGCTACTATATAAAGAGAAACCGCAATAAAGAGCGATAGCGCTATCCCATAGAAATTCGATGACAAAAATAGCGCCACAATAAAGACCACCGTTATAACAAGTTTTGCTCTGGGGTCTGTTCTATGCACTATACTTCTGCCTGGGAAATACTGTCCTATAGTAATATCGCCTATCACTTTATCCCTCTCTTTTCAAGGTAATTTAAAAGAATATCAGTTGCTTGCATCGGGGTATATCCATCTGTTTTTATATCAAGCCCGCGCTCCTTTAGCATCATCAAAATTTTCGTTACATCTGGAACTGAAAGTCTCGATTTAGATAGAAGCTCACGCTGTGCAAATACCGCTTCTTTTTTATCAAACATAAGCACTTCGCCATCGTTTAAAACGAGAATTCTATCGGCATATTTTGCGATATCTTCCATACTGTGCGACGATAGCAAAACTGTTGTGCCACTTCTTTTATGGTAATCATATATCTGCCCGAGTATCTTCTCACGACCGCCAGGGTCGAGCCCCGCTGTTGGCTCATCGAGTATCAAAACAGATGGTTCCATTGCAATAACTCCGGCTATAGCAACTCGCCTTTTCTGTCCTCCTGATAGCTCAAATGGAGATTTTTTGAGTGTTTCGGGGCGCAGTCCTGTAAACTCCGCCGCCCTTGCAACCCGCTCAGTGAGCTCCTCGCCCTCAATCCCCATATTTTTCGGACCGAAAGCGATATCAGCTTCAACTGTTTCCTCAAAGAGCTGATACTCAGGGTACTGAAAGACAAGACCTACCTGAAAACGAACATCACGGATTTTCTTGGGCGCTTCCCAAATATCAACGCCATTTAGCAGAATTTTTCCGCTATGTGGCTTTAAAAGACCGTTTAAATGGGTGAGCAGAGTTGATTTACCGCTACCAGTATGCCCGATAACACCTATAAACTCGCCCTTTCGAACCTCAAAGCTAACACCTTTTAGAGCTCTCACTGCAAGTTCTTTTGTGTTGCCATAGACAAACTCGAGGTTCTGGACTTCAATTATATTCATAAGTCCCGCTCCCCCTCTGCCACTTTAATAAAAGCATCGACAAACTCATCTGCTGTCAGTATGTCGGTCGGCAAACTTACACCGCGCTTAATTAGGTGCAAAGCAAGAGATGAAACCGATGGCAGTTTTAATCCTGCACGCTCTATCTCTTCTCGCTTGCAAAAAACCTCGCTCGGTGTGCCATCAAGCGTCACCGCGCCCTTTTCCATAACAATAACCCTGTCGGCAGAAGTTGCCTCCTCCATATAGTGGGTTATTAAAATAATAGTTACACCACGTTCTTTGTTTAGTTTGGTTATCGTGCGCAGTACTTGCAGGCGACCTTTTGGGTCGAGCATTGCAGTTGGCTCATCAAGGACGATACATACAGGCTCCATCGCTAAAACCCCAGCGATAGCCACCCTCTGCTTCTGCCCTCCTGATAGATTGTGTGGAGCTTTTAACCTATGCTCATACATCGAAACGTTTTTAAGCGCAGTATCGACACGCTCACGTATTTCAGCAGGTGGTACACCGAGATTTTCAAGTGCAAAGGCTACATCTTCCTCTACTATTGTTGCAACTATCTGGTTATCTGGATTTTGGAAGACAAGTCCTACCCGCTGGCGCACATCAAAAATGGTATCTTCGTTTTTTGTGTCAAGTGAGTCGACTAAAACAGTCCCATCAGTTGGCATAAGAATACCGTTTAAATGTTTTGCAAAGGTCGATTTACCGCTGCCGTTGTGCCCTAAAATCGCAACAAAACTGCCTCGTTCTATCTCAATATTCAAATTTTTAAATACCGAAAAAAACTTCTCATCGCTTTTATAGCTAAAAGATAAATCTTCGGTTTTAATGAGGTTGTCCATAAAATGCTCCGTTTCACCTTTTTAACCTTTATATATCGCGGTGTTGCCACATGGCAGACATAGCCCGCTCTCTGTTACATAAATACCAATTTCATCAGCTTCTACCGTGCCTGGAAGTGAGCCGAAAACACAACCCATAAGATACTGCATAACCGCCGCTCCAAGTCCTGTTGTATATGAGTTTAGCATGACAAAAAGTGGCGTGTCCGATAAAACCTGTCGCACAAGCAGAAGAAGTGAGTAGATGCTATCTTCAAGCTTGAAAATCTCTCCGCCAGGGCCTCTGCCGTATGACGGTGGGTCGAGGATAATAGCGTCGTACTTATTGCCACGTCTAATTTCACGCTCTAAAAATTTGTTGCAGTCATCAACTATCCAGCGGACACTGTCACCCGCAAGAGAGCTCGAAGCAGCATTCTCTCGAGCCCAAGCAACCATACCCTTAGATGCATCGACATGGGTTACAAAAGCACCACCCTTTGCCGCCGCAAGAGTTGCACCACCTGTATAGGCAAATAGATTTAACACCTTTGGGCGCTCTCGCATTTTACAAGACTCTCGAATAAAGTCCCAGTTAACAGCCTGTTCTGGGAAAATGCCTGTATGCTTAAACCCTGTCGGTCTTATATTAAAGACAAGGTCTTTGTATTTTATCTGCCAACTGTCGGGTATTTTTTTCTTAAACTCCCAACCGCCACCGCCGCTACTGCTTCGGTTATAGTGCCCATCGGCACTGCCCCAGAGTTTACTATCCTTTTTAGTCTGCCAGATAATCTGTGGGTCGGGTCTTATAAGCCGAACATCTAAAAATCTCTCGAGCTTTTCGCCAGCTGAAGCATCTATCAGTTCGTAATCGGTAAAATCTTTACTGTATCTCAATTTGCAAGCCTTTCTTTTATCTTGTTCCCAATATCAAAAGCACAGCTCTCGATAAACTCTTTGTTTTTCCCCTCGACCATAACGCGAATTAAAGGCTCTGTGCCCGAAGCACGCACTAAAATTCTGCCGTCGTCCCCGAGTTTTTTCTCCCACTCGGAAATTTTCTCTTTTATCTCTGTGTCACCCTCATATTTTGAAATTTCAGACGCTTTAAACTTCAAATTCACAAGTATCTGCGGATATTTATCCATAACCTGTGCAAGCTCACTTAGCTTTTTACCGCTCTTTTTCATAATTGATAGAAGGGTTACACCTGTGAGCTGACCATCTCCTGTTGAAGCGTGGCTTAGCATTATAACATGCCCCGACTGCTCGCCACCTATAACATATCCGCCAGATAACATCTCTTCAAGGACATAGCGGTCGCCAACTTTAGTCTTAACTGTTTCTATCCCCTCGTTCTCTGCAAACTTAAAGAAGCCGAGGTTTGACATAACCGTCACAACAACGCTATCATTGACAAGCGCATTCTTTTCTTTTAAATACTTTGCAATAATAGCTATAATCTTATCGCCATCTACCTCTTCGCCTCGTTCATCAACTGCAAGGCATCTGTCGGCATCACCATCAAATGAAAGACCGATATCGGCTTTATGCTTTAGCACCGCCGACTTTATATTCGATAGGTGGGTAGACCCACACCCTTTATTTATATTAGTGCCGTTTGGTTTATCTGAGAGGACGATACATGTAGCACCAAGTGAGCGAAATATTTCAGCCGCCGAAACAGCCGATGAGCCGTTTGCGCAGTCGAGCACAACCTTTATCCCATCAAACTTCGCAAAAGCCGCCGTTTTTATATGGTTTATATAGTCGTTTATAGCTTCACTATTAAAGTTCCAAACACCAACGTCATCGCCTTTTGGCAGAGGAATTTCCGCTTCACGCTCAAATATATAGCTCTCTATTTCATCTTCAACGCTGTCAGGCAGTTTATACCCCTGTTCCGAGAAGATTTTTATCCCGTTGTATTCCGCCGGGTTGTGAGAAGCCGAAACCATAATACCAGCGTCCGCACCGTATTTCGATACCAAAAGGGCAACCGCAGGAGTTGGCACAACGCCGAGCAGTTCAACATCGACACCAATTGAAGTAAGCCCTGAGGCGAGCGCCGCACAGAGCATATCGCCCGAGATTCGGGTATCAGTGCCTATTAGCACTTTTGGTGTGTGTTCACTTGATTTCGTGAACACATACCCAACCGCCTTTCCTATTTTAAGGGCGAGGGGCGCTGATAAATCGCTGTTTGCTATTCCTCTTATTCCATCTGTTCCAAAAAGTTTTCCCATAATTTTCCTCACTTATCCCAAATATTCCATACCGATATGTTTTGCGGCAATAGCTGTTGCCATTCTACCCCTCGGTGTTCGCTGTAAAAAACCGAGCTGAATTAAAAACGGCTCGTAGGTATCTTCAATCGTCACGCTCTCTTCACCGAGTGCCGCCGCAAGCGTTTCAAGCCCGACAGGTCCACCTGCAAAATTTTGCAGTATAACTTCGATAAGTCGTCTGTCTGTCGCATCGAGCCCGAGCGCATCTATCTCAAGCCTTGATAGGGCGACATCTGCTATTTTTTTATCGATTATTCCGTCACCAAGCGTCTGCGCAAAGTCGCGCACCCTCTTTAAAATCCTGTTTGCAATACGAGGTGTACCTCTGCTTCTCTTTGCTATTTCAAGTGCACCATCATCAGTTGTTTCTATCCCCAATATCATAGCGCTTCGCTTAACTATCTGCTCTATATCTTCAACTTTATACAAGTCGAGCTTTAGTATAACTCCAAATCTATCGTAGAGTGGAGTTGATAGCTGACCCGCTCTTGTTGTCGCTCCAATTAATGTAAACTTCGGCAAATCTATGCGGATGCTACGAGCGGTAGGCCCTTTTCCTATAATTATATCGAGGGCATAATCCTCCATTGCGGGGTATAAAATCTCCTCGACCGCCCGTGACAATCTGTGAATTTCATCGATAAATAGCACATCGCCCGACGATAGGTTTGTGAGCAGTGCCGCAAGGTCGCCCGGTTTCTCAATCGCAGGCCCTGAGGTTATTCTAATATTTACGCCCATCTCATTGGCAACTATTCCAGCAAGGGTTGTTTTACCAAGTCCTGGAGGGCCGTATAACAGCAGGTGGTCAAGGCTCTCGCCTCGATTTTTTGCCGCTTGTATAAATATTTTAAGGTTTTCTTTTGCCTTTTCCTGACCGATATACTCCTCAATATTCGAGGGGCGCAGAGAAACATCACCGTCGACTATTTCACCTTGACTCTCGGTATCGAGAAGTCTTGCTTCAAAATCGAAATCAAAATTATCTTCCATATCCCCCTACTTTCTCCCCGATAGAGCGGCAAGCCCTCTTTTGATAAGCTCATCTGTTTCAAGGCCATCGAGCCCTGTGAGTACCGTTGCAACAGCCGACTTTGAAAAGCCAAGCGCACAGAGCGCTTCTATTGCTTCACTCATAGCACCAACTGCCACAGGTGCTGTTCCAACAACGAAATCGGTATTATCTATAGTTATCCCTTTAAACTTATCTTTGAGCTCTAAAACTATCCTCTGTGCAAGCTTCGGCCCAACGCCTGATGCTTTTGTGAACGCTTTGTAGTCGCCGACTGAAATAGCAGTTGCAACGCTCTCAAAGGTCATTTCAGATAGAATTGATAGCGCCGCACGAACACCGACACCTGAAACGGCAGTCAGCAGCTTAAATGCCGCGAGCTCATTCTCTTTGATAAATCCGCAAAGCTCCATAGACCCCTCACGGACAGTTAAGTGTGCATACAAAAACACCTGCTCACCCTCTGCTGGGAGTTCTACCGCTGTGTTGTGCGAAACACTTAGATAATAACCAACACCGCCACATTCGAGCGCAACGCTGTGAAAATCCTTGTGGAGCACAGCTCCTCTAAAGCTATAATACATATTATTTCCTCACCTTAAATTAAATCGAAGACTGCCAGCACAGTGTCCATGGCAAATTGCAATAGCTAGAGCATCTGCCGCATCGTCGGGTTTTGGGATACTATCAAGACCTAGCAGTATTCGAGTCATCTCCATAACCTGTTTTTTAATCGCCTTACCATACCCTACTACCGCTTGTTTAACTTGTAGCGGTGTGTATTCATAGACTGGTATCTCAAGGCTTCTCGCCGCAAGGATTATAACACCTCTAGCCTGTGCAACATCTATTGCCGTCTTTTGATTTGTTGTAAAATATAGCCGCTCAATCGCCAGTGCATCGGGGCTATATTTTTTTAGTATTTCACGAATTTCGATATAGACTTTTAGCAGTCTGTCTTCAAATGGGGTTTTCGCCTGTGTGGTGACCGCGCCGTAGTCAAGGGTTGTGAATTTGTTGTTAGTGTAATCAACTACACCAAACCCGACTATCGCATAACCTGGGTCAATACCCACTATCTTCATACCCTCACCCCAATTTTTAGCTTAAAGTATATTATAGCATTTTTTTGTGTTTTTTTCAATAAATCTCTACTATGAGAGTGAAGTTTTAATTGATTTTGGAAGTCCTTTAAATACAGCAAATGAAAGAACGCTCGCAAGAACGCCTTTTATCAAATTAAATGGGATAATTGCGGTTGGAAGCATCGCGACAACCGTTTCAAACGGTACACGATATAGGTTAACTGTTATAACAAGGTTGCAACCAATCATCACGACAACAAGTGCGATAGTGCCGAGCACAAGACCTATTATAGCGCCTTTATCGCTTTTGGTTTTTTTGTAAAATAGCCCCGCTATCACGACAAAGCACCCCGATGAGAGAATATGCATAATAGCGCCGACAATCCCGTCTGCTGATAACATAAAGCCTTGAAGTAAGCTGACAACAACCGTCGCCATCAGTGCATACGATGGGCCCAAAATAAATGACGCTAAGATTAGAGGTAGGTCGCCGAGGTCGAATACCAAAAATGGCGCCGGTGGGAATGGGACTCTAATAAGTGCTATTAGTAAAAATGATATTGCTGTTAGAAGTGCTGCTGTTACAAGTTTTCTTTGCTGTGTTTTCATCTTTTTCTCCTTTTGGGACGAAAAAAACTCCGCAAAAATAGCGGAGCTTTTATATCATGTCGCTTCATCCGGACTATACCGTCGGTTGTGGAATCACACCACATCAGCTTATCGCTCTCGGACTAACAGAAAAACTCTGCATTACCGCCGGTGAGGAATTACACCTCGCCCCTACATATTATTTTTT
>CAYJJJ010000054.1:0-13644 GCA_964370465.1 uncultured Oscillospiraceae bacterium | reverse complement strand
TTAAATCAATCTATATTCTTAAAAAACTCTATAATTTCCCCATCCAAACCGTATACAAATGCAATATTGTTTTTTAGTGCCGAATTTTGTACTATTGAAGGAATTTTTTTGCTCGTCGCACCTGCGGAAATTGCAATATTATATGCTTCATCTATATCCAGAGCACTTATAGCGAGATGGAAATATCTCCCCTCAGCAGTTTCATCGCTTCCGCCAGAATAAAGCTCCAACATTGTACCGTCACCTATATCCATCAAAACTATGTCAGTTTGAGTTTGTTCGTTTCTCCATTGCTTATATATTGTGAAACCGAGCGCTTTGTAAAATTCAATTGACTTGCTAAAATCATTTGTTCTAAGCGCTAAATGGTGGAAACCTGCTCCTTTTATAATCTTATTCACTGTGAATTACTCCTCTTGATTTAATAAGTAATTTTATCTGATGAAATGTCTTTCAAGTTTTTGCAAGCGGTCATTTTCATAACATCAACAAGTTCATCTTTTATTAGGTTTGTATACATTTCAACACCTTGTGTTTTTGCACCGTATGCCGCAAAAATATACGGTCTACCTATTAATACAGCATCAGCGCCAAGAGCTAACACTTTAAAAACATCTACACCTGTTCTGATTGCGCCATCGACAAAAATTTTCATGTCATCACCGACAACAGCTTTAATTTCAGCAATAACTTCAGCTGTACCTTGCGCGAAATCTATCGATCTTCCGCCGTGGTTCGATATAACGATGCCATAAGCTCCTGCTTCTTTCGCTTTGAGCGCGGCAGCAGGCGTCATTATTCCTTTAACGATAAACGGAAGATTTGTAAGGTTTATAACCTTTCTTAACTCTTCTGTGCCACGAGTGAGTAGCGTTGCGCCACTCTTTCTGATAAGTGGCAATGTGCCGGCATCAATATCCATTGCAACCGCTATTGCACCGCTTTGATGAACTAATTCCATTTTCTTTTCAATAACATCAAATTCCCAAGGTTTTATCGTGGGAACACCAAGCCCAGCATTTTCTTTGATATGCTTTAGCGGAGCATTAAAGACAAATTCGTTAGGCCCGTCACCCGTAAAGGTTAGAGAGTTTGCAGCTATAGTACCCATTGCAAGACTTTCGATGCACTCTTCATCGCTTATCGCTCCGCCAAAGTGTTTGCTTATACCTCCCATTGGTGCACAAAAAACAGGTACTGCAAATTTTCTACCAAAAAGCTCAATCGAAGTATCTACCGGGCTAGAGTCATACATATTATCCATTCTGATACGAATTTTTTTAAGCGCATTTGCACTCGAAACAAAACTCTCACCAGTACCTTTAGCACCACAACCGGGAGTTCTTCCCCTACATGCCTCACCATTACATACTTTACAAACGTGACACTTTCCCTCAAAAGATTTTCTTGCTATATCAAGTATTTCTTTGTATTCCATCTTTTTACCTCCGAATAAAATATGCAAAAAATCCAAAAAATCCAAATCGCATTGTTTTGTTCAATATAGCACACGGTTATTAATATGTCAACACGAAAAGCTCACAATAATAAATGTATATAATAACTAATATTGATTTTAACAATCTGCTATTTAGATTTTTTTCACTATTTGGATTTTTTTCTCAAATAATATTGTTAAGTTTTGCGAATGATGTTATAATCAATTTGTTATTAGCGAAATCTTAATAATTAGTTTTTTTACTGTATTCTTAAAGACTAAAAACTAAAGGGTGAAGACTAATGGCTAAAGGCGAAAAATAAAATTAATGATTAATTTAAGGCTAATGCATTTTGCTTTTGTCTTTTATGTGAGGAGATTTAAATGGCAGTGAATTTAAAAGATATCGCTGATCGTGTTGGAGTTTCTATTTCAACGGTTTCAAGAGCTTTAAACAACGATGAAGTTAAAAGAGTTAAACCCTCAACACACTATAAGATTATATCAGTGGCCAAAAGTTTAGGGTATGATTTTGATGATAAGTTAGACTATTCAAATAAGTTTAAAGATATGAAAAATCAGGTAGGGATAATTCTTTCATCACAGGATAAGTCGCTTGCGCACCCATTCTTCTCTGAAATGCAAGAGTTACTCACTGAAGAAATTAGAAAACAAGACTACTCTGTTCGGTATATGCTCTCCGAATCAACAATGGACAGAGAAAACCTTTTTGAAACTATACTAACACAAAAAGTATCCGGCGTTATTTTGCTCGGCCGCCCTGATAGTGAGTTTATGGATTTCTTAAAAAGAAACGTTAAAACACTTGTTTATACAGGCGTAAACTACTTGCACAGTGATATTGATGAGGTTGTATGCGATGGTTTTGAAATTGTTAAATCTTTATATGAACATCTACAACGAGTAGGTTGCAAAAGTGTTGGATATATCGGACCTATTATCGATCGGATAAATAAAGATATTGAACATCAGCGCCTTGATAGCTTTAAAAAATGTGCACAAAAAAGTGGAATTGAAACACATGTCCACCAAATCCAGGCGGCGAGCGAAACAACTGAAGATGGGTATACTGCGATGTATAGGATGTTGAGTTCTACTCCGTTGCCAGACGGTATAATATGTGCCGCTGATAGCACAGCTATTGGAGCAATAAGGGCGGCTCATGAGCTGAATATCTCTATTCCGCAGGATATTAAAATAGTTGGAATAGATAATATAAAACTCTCAAAATATTTAGTACCAAGCTTAACTACCGTAAATATTCCTAAAGCAGAGCTTGCAAAATTATCGGTAAATATTTTGTTTGAAAAGATGAATAACTCTGCAAGCAAGCAACTAAGCGTTACCATTCCCCACGATATTCTTATCCGTGAGTCTTGCGGATTTTACAAAACTAATATTTAAGCATCATTTTTAAACGAGTTGATTTTATCAACTCGTTTTTTCTTTGCAAAAAATAAGATTATTAATCAAATCCAAAATATAGATACAGAAAATACCTACCAATAATAAAATGCTGTAATGTCATATCTTTATCTGCGACAATAAATCCAAAAAATCCAAAAATGTTTATGTGAAATGCACAATTTGCACATTAAATATTTGGGATTATCTTAGAATATTGGTTGATAAGCCATAAATCCATTGACAATTTCTATTGCAAGAGTTAGAATGAAAATGCAATAAATCCAAAAATGCAAAAAAATAGGTGAAAAATGAAAAAACCAAATGTAATCTTAGTATACCCTGACCAAATGCGCTATGATGCGCTATCATGCAATGGCAATACTCTTAGCAAAACTCCAAGAATTGATGAACTCGCTACAAATGGTGTTAATTTCAATCAAGCGCACACATCTTATCCTCTCTGTTGTCCATTTAGGGCATCTTTGATGACCGGGCTTTATCCTCATAAAAATGGAATGTATTCAAACCATTACCCACTGAGCACCGATTTGCCACATTATTTACCCACTCTTATGAGCAACGAGGGATATAAAACAGCCTGGATTGGTAAGTGGCACTTAAACGGCGGCAAAAAATTCGAACCAGTGCCAAAAGAATACTGGTGTGGGTTTGACGAACTTATCGGTTACGGTAGAGGTCATCATTATATAGATAGCCTGTATTACCGCAACGAAGATAGCACACCTTACAAATCAGATAAGTTTGAGCCAATGTACCAAACTGAGCATCTGTTAGATTTTGTTGATAGGTCACTTGATGAAGACAAACCTTTTATGGGAATGATTTGTTATGGTCTGCCACATCCCCCGGTTGAAATGCAACCTGACGAATACAAATATCTATATAATAAAGAGGATATTGAGCTCCCGATTACTGTGCCTGAACACCTTATAGGCAAATCAAAAGAATACATAGCAATGTATTATGGAATGGTTAAATGCGTGGATGAACAGATTGGTAAAATCACCGACCACCTTAAAGCTAAAGGAATTTTTGATGATACGGTATTCATTATTGTTAGTGACCACGGCGATATGTGCGGCGAGTTTGGAATGTACGAAAAATCAATTTTCTATTCATCATCAACACACGTACCACTCATAATCTCCTACCCTAATATGGTGAAGCCCGCAACAGTTGTTGATAAATTAGTAGATCCACTTATTGATTTAACACCTACAATTTTAGACTTCTGTGGCATTGAAATCCCGAAAACTATGGACGGATGCAGTATGAAAGCGCTTGCCACAAAGGGAGCTGATGATAGTTTTAGAGATTATGGATACTATCAAATCATAAGAGTACACGAAGATATTTGTGCACAAATGGATAAAGCAGATAGAAAACCATTTAACGAAAGAGGCTTTCGAACTGACAAATATCTTTATGTAGAAAAGCAAAATATTCCCTTTGCACTTTATGATCTTGAAAAAGACCCGCTTGAGATGAGCAACTGCATTGACAATTTCAAATACTTCACTGAGATAGAAGAATTTAGAAAAAAATTGGCAGATATCATGGTCGATTTACAAGACAATTGGAGTTTTGAACGTAACAAATTACCTCCTGACTTCCAAACACAAAAAGAGGCAATTTTAGATTACGACAATTCATATAAACTGGCACAATACGAATAAAAAGGAGAAAAAATTATGAAAAAAATAGCATCAATTTTATTAGCACTTACTTTAGCGCTATCCCTAATGACAGGCTGTTCACAGCCAAACGAGAGTGAGTCTTCTTCAACACCTGACTCATCTTCATCATCAGAAGCAGCTGGCGATAACAATGATAGCTCAGAAATAGTCCCTCCAGAAGGTTTCCCTGAGAAAAACATTAGCTGGATTGTTCCAGCGGCAGCGGGCGCTATCATCGACCAACCTTCAAGAATTGTTGCAGATATGATAGACCTTGGCACAAACATCGTTATTGAAAACATTGCAGGCGCTTCACAGGTTACAGGAACCACTGAAGCTGCAAACAGAGAAGCAGATGGCTACACAATTTTAACAGGCGCAAATGCCGCTATGATAACTCAGCCACTTCTACTTGAAGATCTACCATACGATCCAGACGATTTCGAGCCTTTAGCACTACTCGTTCCTGGAACACAGCAGATTCTTTGCACAAACAGCAGTTCTGATATAACAACTGTTGATGAGTTTATCGAATATGCAAAAAACAACACAGACTTCACTTGGACAGCATCAAACCCAGGTAGTATCGGCCACATACTAACAACGCATACACTTGATTCTTTAGAATTAAACCCAGGCACTTATGTTCCTTTCTCAGGCACATCAGAAGTTCTACAAGCTATTCTAAATGGCAGTGTTGACTTTGCAGTATTAGAGTCTAAAGATGCGAAGAACCAGTCAGATCAAGGTCAGGTAAATATGATAGCTGTTTTAGACGGCGGTAACTACCAATACGCCCCTGAAGTTCCTTCGATGGCTGAATACGGAGTAGAAGGTCTTGAAGATTTCGCAGCTTGGTACTTTGTTGCAGTAAAAAAAGATACACCTGAAGATGTTAAAGAATACCTACGTTTAAAATTCCAAGAAGTTGTTTTCTCAGATGAATATCAAGCTTATCTAACAGATAACCTACTAACAAACTTCGATGAGACATATGACCACAACGCTATTGAAGAGTGGCGAGCTAATGCGACTGCGGCAAACGAAGCAGTTATGACAACATTAGGAATGATTTAAGCTATTTTAATAAAAAGACTTTATATGCACACTTAACGTGTGCATATTGAGTATTAAGGAGAAATACAATGAAAGAAAATTTCAAAAGTTTAATTTCTATGATTGTAATTATGGTTTTTTCACTTGTTTTATATTTTATCCTGGTGCCAAACTTTGTAACCGTTCGAGAATCTGTTAGTGGAAGTATATCTTTCACAAGTCAAACTTGGCCTCACATTGTTGCTGTCATATTGTTTGTTTTGAGTACATACGGTACAGTTAAATATTTAAGACTATACTTAATTGACAGAAAAAATGCTGATGAAGTTGAAAAATTAGATTTTAAAGCTCTTATACGTCCAGCTATCGCTTTTGCACTGATTTTGGCTTACGCATTACTGTTTGTTAATTTTGGCACAATTATCTCTTCAATAATATGTGTGCCTGCACTTCTTATATTTAACGGGGTTAGAAAGCCTTTAGAATTCGTTTATGTAGGTGCATTTTGCACCGTTATGTACTTTGTATTTACAAAAGTGCTTTTAATTCCACTACCATAAATAAATAAGGGGTTAACTTTATGTTTATAGAAATTTTATCAAGTATATTAGCACCTATGAATATATTAATTATGTTTATAGGTGTTGCCGTCGGTATTGTTATTGGCGCACTACCTGGCTTAAATGTTGTTTTTGCCATAGCGGCACTGTTACCAATTACCTTAGGCCTCGATTCCACTGCTGGTATACTACTGCTTTTGGGGTCATATTGTGGAGCAACTTTTGGAGGCAGTATTACCGCTATATTAATTAACACGCCAGGTACTGCGGCTAATGCGGCAACAACAATTGAAGGTTATGCATTGGCTAAAAAAGGCAGAGCAGGTGATGCTATAAAAACAGCTGTTATCGCATCATTTTTAGGCGGTACTATCAGCTGTTTAGCTCTTATGTTCTTTGCACCAGCACTCGCAAGCGTTGCGGTAAACTTCGCTTCACAAGAATTATTTGCACTTGCAATATTCGGTCTTTGTGCAGTTATCGGTATAGCAGGCAAAGAGGTTTTAAAGGGCCTTATTATGGCATCTTTCGGATTGCTATTTGCTATTGTAGGCATAGACCCCGCTGAAGGTGTTGAGCGTCTAACATTCGGCAACAGCAATTTGCTTGCTGGTTTTAACGCAGTTATAATATTGTTAGGACTTTTTGCAATGGCTGAGGTTATTTTGCAAAGTTCAAATGCTAAAAAGGAAGATGGCACACAAAAAGTCGACATTAAATATGAAAAAGCAACAATTAAATTCTTCGATGTCTTAAAGCACTACGTAACTATAATTCGCTCAGCGATTATTGGTATCATAGTGGGTGCAATACCCGGCACCGGCGGCGGTATTTCATCTTGGTTCTCATATAACGAAGCAAGACGTGCTCGCAAAAAAGATGATACAGATGCGCCATTTAGTGAGGGTAATATAGACGGTCTAATTGCCGCTGAAACAGGAAATAACGGAGCTACAGGTTCAGCGCTTATTCCCCTTTTAACTTTAGGTATCCCAGGTGACGCCGCTACTGCTGTTTTGCTTGGAGCATTAGCTATGCAAGATATAGTACCTGGTGTTGGACTTTTCACAAGCGGAAACCCTTGGGTTTATATAATAATGGGTGGATTACTTGTTATAAACTTCATTATGTTAGGTCAAGGTCTTATCTTCTCAAAATTGTTTGCAAACATCTCTAAAGTCCCTTCAAGAATACTATTCCCATGTATAGCATTTCTCGCTATTGTTGGTGCATTTTCAATCTCAAACTCAACTTTTGATGTAATAGTACTTGTTATGTTTGGTTTACTTGGGTATGTGGCAAAACAATTTGGCTTCCCTATGCCCCCACTTGTAATCGGCACGATTCTCGGCAGCTTAGTTGAAGTTAATTTAAGGAGATCGCTTATTTTATCAGGTGGTTCATACTTAACATTCTTTAAAGATCCAGTTTCATGTGTAATATTAATTGTTGCGGTATTATCATTAATCTCCCCTCTACTATCAAAGGTATTTGCCAGCAGAAAAAAAGCTAAAAAGGTGGAGGATTAAATGAAAATAGCTATTGGCAATGATCATGTTGCTGTAAATTTGAAATTCGCAATTATGGAATACTTAACCGAAAAAGGGTATGAGGTTATAAATGTCGGTACCGACACTAAAGACGAATACTACTACCCTATAAGCGGTTATAGAGTAGGCAAGCTTGTTTCTGAGAAGAAAGCCGATTGCGGAATAGTGATGTGCGGAACAGGTGTTGGCATTGCAGTTGCCGCGAATAAAGTTTCAGGGATTCGAGCAGCAGTCTGCAGTGAAGTTTTCACAGCTAAAATGAGTAAAGTTGCAACTAATTGCAATGTACTCGCTTTTGGAGAGCGGGTTGTTACCGTAGATACCGCAAAAGAATTAGTAGATGCTTTTCTATCGGCTGAGTATCGTGGCGGGGCAACTAAAATACGTCTTGATATGATAACAGAGCTTGAAGAAACCGGAACAATAAATTTTACGGATTAATTGAAGAAATTTAAGCTCTACAACAACGAAAGTGAAGATTAAAAGTGGAAAATTAACCATAAACTTATGAACATCACCAAAATAATGGAGCTGTAACTCCCCTATCCATCGACAATTTTACTTAATGTCTTTCACAAAATCAATAATAGCTAAAAGGAGCATTTTATGAATTTAAAAGCACTAAAAGAAGAGGTTTTTGCGGCAAATTTAGAGCTTGTTAAAAGAGGACTTGTTATCTATACCTGGGGAAATGTTTCGGTTATAGATAGAGAGCAAAATATTATAGTTATAAAGCCACGCGGGATAGAGTATGACGATATGGTAGCCGATGATATGTCGGTAACTGACCTTGATGGGAATATAGTTGAGGGTAAACTCCTTCCTTCAGTAGACCTCGATATTCACATCGCTATATACAATGCCTTCCCTGAGGTAAAGTCAATAGCACACACCCACTCGACCTATGCAACTTCATTTGCACAGGCAAGGGAAGATATTCCGTGTTACGGTACAACTCATGCTGATCATTTTTATGGAAGTATTCCTTGCACAAGACCCATTTCAAAAGATGAGGTATCTGGAGAATACGAAAAGAATACCGGGGATGTAATTGTTGAAACATTTCTTCAAAGAAACATCGATCCTATGCAGGTTTTTGGCGTTAATGTTGCGGGACACGGTCCTTTTACTTGGGGGGCATCATCAACTTTAGCAGTTGAAAATAGTGTTATACTTGAAGAACTTTCTAAAATGGCAATCTTAACAAAACAGATTAATAGAGATGCAAAACCACTTGAAGATTATTGTTTGGATAAACATTTTTTAAGAAAACACGGAGCTAACTCATATTTTTATCAATCAAAATAAAAAAGTGACGGTTTAGAATATTTATATTTTTCTAAGCCGCCATTTTTACTGTGTTTTTATCTATTTATAACAGAGGATAAATTTAACACAAACTAAAACTTTGAAATGGAGAGTTTAAATATGAAAACATCAGTGTCTTTATCAACTTTTAAGATGAGCAAAACAGCCCCAGTGTTATTTCAAGGTTGTAATGAAGAGAATTTTGCTACAATAAAAGAGCTTGGCTACGATGGTGTAGACCTATTTGTTGACGACCCGTTTAGTGAAAATGCTAAACTCACAGTCAAAATGCTTGAAAAATACAATCTCGGTGTTGGGGTTGTAATGCCAGCGGCACTTGCAGGGCAAGGTTTGTTTTTAGGCGATGAGGATAAAGAAATTCGTGAAACCTGTGTTACAAAAATAGGTGAAATAATAGACTATGCGCGCAATCTCGGTGGTATGGTGTCACTCGGACTTGTGCGTGGAAGTATGGTGGATGAAGAAACAGAAGATCATTTTAATGAAAAGTTTATCTGCTCATCTGAAAAGCTTCTAAAAATAAGCGATGGTGTGCCTCTTTTAATAGAGCCAATAAACAGATACGAGATAAATACAATTAATTCAGCTCGTGAGGGTATAGATTTTATTAAGCAAACAAAACTTCCGCTATATTTAATGCTCGATACATTCCATATGAACATAGAGGATGTTGATTTGATTGAAATTTTCAAAGAGAGTCACGAATTAGGACTAACAAAACACATTCACTTTTTAGACTCTAATCGCCTTGCCCCATCAATGGGACATATCGATATGGAAGGCTTATATAGACTGTTTGAAAGCCAAGATTATAAAGGCTATCTGTGCCTTGAGGCATTGTCAAAACCATCAGCTTATGAATGTGCGAAAAGTGGAGCAAATTTCTTTAAAAAAATGAAAGCATAACTAATGAAAGGACACCGTTATGAAAAAGATATACTTAAATTTAAAAAGGTTTGACATAACACCCGATAAAGGCGGAGTAAATAGAATTGGCAGTATTGACAAATGGGCTTCGAGTATTGTTGGAGCTACTAAGGGAGAGCTGAAGAAATATAGCGATTTAGCAGAGTTTACAATGTTTTTCCCGGAGCTTCATATTTTAAATGCAGTGAATGAAAACGATGGCACAATAAAAATTGGCTGTCAGAGCGTCAATGAAAGTGACACAGCGATATGTGGCAATTTTGGAGCGTTCACAACACTGCGTCCGGCAAACGCAATGGTACTTGCCGGTGTAGACACTGCACTTATAGGTCACTGCGAAGAGCGCAACTACTACAAAAGTATTTTAAGCTGTGCAGAGGGTTGTGATTTAAGTATTGTAAACACTTTTTTCAATGCTAAAATCAAATCGGCTATAGCTGCTGGTATGAACGTTCTCTACTGTATCGGTGAAACAAGCGAAGAACAGGCGGATTTTGAAAATGTTCTTAAAACGCAACTCGATTTAGGGCTTAAAGATGTTGATTTATCAAAAATCACTATTGCATATGAGCCTGTATGGAGCATTGGACCTGGCAAAACACCAGCCGATAAACCATATATCACAAAAATAGCAGAGTATGTTAAATCGCTCTATCCATCTCTTGATGTTGTCTATGGTGGTGGATTAAAACAAGATAATGCAAAAATGCTTGCATCAATACCTGAAATAGACGGCGGATTAATTGCGCTTACACGTTTTCAAGGGGAAATAGGTTTTTACCCTGATGAATATTTAGAGATAATTGACATTTATTTAGGAGGAGAATAATAATGAAACTTGAATTTGAATACGGCGAAGGTATGATGAGTGCAAATCTGCCCGATGACACAGATGTATTTATCCCAGGCATTACAGTCGAAGACCCTGAGTGCTTACCACAGGACTGGGATAGCCTTTACGCAGAAACGCTAAAAAGTATTCGCAACCCTATAGGTATGGAACCACTTGCAGACTATGCAAATGAAGACAGCACCGTTGTTTTCATAATCCCCGATATAGTAAAAGGTGGATGCCAAGAGACAAGCCATAGAAAAATTGCGATAACTGCTTGTTTGAATGAGCTCTATTCTAAGGGCGTTAAAAAAGAGAATATTCTAATGCTCTGCTCAAACGGTCTGCACCCAAGGGCTACAGATAATGAGATGCGAGAGATTCTCGGCGATAAGCTGTTCTCGGAGTTCTATTTAACAGGTCAGATAACAAGCCACGACTCTGAAGACTATGAGAATATAGTTGACCTCGGCTATACAGCAGCCGGCGACCACGTTTTCCTAAATAAATACGTATATGACGCAGATATAGCAATACTAATAGGCCACACCTCAGGCAACCCATACGGCGGGTACTCAGGCGGGTACAAGCACTGTGCAACAGGTATAACCCATTGGAGAAGTATTTCAGCTCACCATGTGCCAAAGGTTATGCACAGACAGGATTTTACCCCTGTTTCAACAAACAGCGAGATGCGAAACAAGTTTGACCAACAGGGTATGCTTATGGAAGAGAAGATGGGTAAGAAATTCTTCTGTTGCGATGCAGTGCTCGACAGTGTAAGCCGACAGATAAGTATCCACAGCGGTTGGGCAAAAGAGATGCAACCTGTAAGCTGGAAAGAGGCGGATAAGCGCACCTATGTCCACTGGGCAGAGAAGAAATACGATGTTGTTGTATTTGGAATGCCAACAAACTTCCACTACGGCAACGGAATGGGTACAAATCCAATACAGTTTATGCAGGCACTTAGCGCACAGGTTATCCGCCATAAACGCATACTGAGCGATAAATGCGTATTTATCGTATCAAGCATTTGTGATGGATATTTCCACGATGAAAGATGGCCATATCTTCGTGAGATATATGATATGTTCCAAAAGGACTATATGAATATCTTGCCTGATATGAACAGATACGGCGAATACTTTGGTACGAACGAAGAGTACATCAGAAAGTATCGCTTCTGCAACGCATTCCACCCGTTCCACGGTTTTTCGATGATGAGTTGCGGACATATAGCCGAGATGAACACAAGCGCGATATATATAGTAGGCGCAAGAGAGCCCGGAATAGCGAGAGGTATGGGGCTTAAAACAAGAGCGACATTTGAAGAAGCACTTGAAGATGCGAAGAAGAAATTCGTAGGCGATAGCCCAAATGTCTTAGCACTGCCGCTTGCTTTCAAAAGAGGAGCTGTTCACCTCTGCATGAAAGACTCCACACAAAATTCATCTACAGTTGATTTGGGCACACATCCTTGTGGTGGGTAAAATTTGTTTTTTCTCTTAAAAACTGACTGAATGTGTTTCTTTGTTTATAGCGACTCAATTTTGTACTCGTGTTGATAGTTGATAACTTAATTTTATCATATTAACTGTATTTTTTCTCAAAGCAGACTTTTAATCATAAAAACTCTATAACTTTCAACTAATCACACAGGAAAATTTTGACCACATAAATAGTCACAGACAGCTTTGGAGCATATGCAAACAAAAGTAGCAAAGAGGTTTATAGAGCAACTTGAACCGAGCAGAAATGGCTATAAACCGTTATAAAGACAATAAAAAATAAGCATAGAGCAATTCGGGACGCAGAGGCCGCAAGTTCGAATCTTGTCATCCCGACCAAAAAGCACTGTAAAACAGCGGTTTTACAGTGCTTTTTTAGTGCAATAAATATTTCGTCTTAGCCTTTGACCACATTTAATCCCACAGACGGATTAAATCATTTTTGACGTCGTCACTCATTGTCATTTTTCAAACCATAAAAACATAGCTTTCGTGACAAAACAATAGCTCCCGTCGTTTTTTTAATAACAGGAGCTATTGTTTCTTTGTTTATTGCGATGTGATTTTTGAATGGTTATTTTTACGGTTTTAAGTTGATGTTTACTTTTTCAACTCTGCAAGCTCCGCTTTCATCTCGGCTATCAATGCCGTTAATTTCTCCTCACATTCTGAAAGCGAACTTGCATAAACATTTCGTGAGTTTTAGTTTGTTCTCTGCCAAATAATCTTGTTTGTCGATTTTAAACTAATCTGTTTTGAAATTCAAGTCTGCCTTCTTCATATCAATCTATTCAGACTAATTTCAATCGAAGTTCCAGCGCCTTCAGTGCTTATCACCGAGATTTCACCGTCATGCAGTTCAATTATCCGTTTAACTATCGACATTCCAAGTCCTGTTGAGTCAGAGGTTCGTGATTTATCCGCTTTGTAAAACCGTTCAAAAATTCGTTCAGCTTGCTCCTTATCCATCCCTTTTCCACTGTCAGTTATTATGATATTAACTAAACTATCAGATGTATTGGCAGATATTGTTATGTTGCCATTTTTCGGTGTGTATTTCATCGCATTTGAGAGTATATTTATCCAAACTTGATAAAGCAAAGCCTTATCGCCTATAATTATTATCTCATCACTCTCAAAGTCTATTTCGATCTCTTTCTCTTCCCAGCTCGCCGAAAGCATTACAACAGCATCACGCAGCTGCTCCGAGAGAGAGAATTTGTCGTGTTTTATTATCGCGCCTACCTGTTCAAGCTCTGATAGACGGAGCAGGTCGGTTGATAGACGGGATAGCCTATCAACTTGCCTTGTTATTA
>CAYJJJ010000053.1:0-13787 GCA_964370465.1 uncultured Oscillospiraceae bacterium | reverse complement strand
AATACGGTCTTAAAGCCGCAAGAAGAGCTCCACAGTTCTCAAAAAGATAATTTCTTCTCTACAAGAGAATTTGCAATATCGAACTGTGGTCCTCACAGCAAAGCTGTTGCGGTTTTGCCTAAAAATGTGCCACCGGCACATTTTAGAAACGGCAAAATAGTTCTCAAAAAGATAATTTCTTCTCTACAAGAGAATTTGCAATATCGAACTGTGGTCCTCACAGCAAAGCTGTTGCGGTTTTGCCTAAAAATGTGCCACCGGCACATTTTAGAAACGGCAAAATAGTTCAGGGAGAGATAAATTCTCTTTTAAAAAAAATATCACAGTTCTCGAAACGAGAATATCTGCACCATTTTTCGGAGCTGCATTTTATGTGGCTCCGTTTTTTATTTTATATTTAGATAATAATATCTTTAGTTTGTAGTATTTTGGGTTTCGTCAACTTAAGAGATATATTGTAGGGACAGGGCTCTGCTCTGTCCGCTAGATTCGTGTAACCCTTGTGGTGAGAGCAGAGTGCTTGATATACACAATATCTTAAAAAACCGTGTAAACATTGCTGGCGACCACTGGTCGCCCCTACGCTTTAAACATCGCAAAATAATGAAAATAAAATCAAAAAACAAAGAGGTATTTATGAAACTTTTATCAATAGTTGTTCCCTGCTATAACGAGCAAGAAGTTTTGCCTATTTACTACAATGAGATGACAAACGAGCTTAATGGGGCGCCGTTTAATTATGAAATTATCTTTGTGAACGACGGCAGCCGAGACAATACATTATCTGTTCTAAAGGAGCTTGCGGAGAAAGATAGCAGAATTAAATATATCTCATTTTCGAGAAATTTTGGTAAAGAGGCTGCAATGTTTGCGGGCTTTGAAGGCTCAAAGGGCGACTATGTTGCCGTTATGGACGTCGATTTGCAAGACCCTCCATCGCTTATTCGCTCAATGTTTGAAACACTTGAGGGCGGTGAGTTTGACTGTGTTGCTACACGAAGGGTAACGAGAAAAGGTGAGCCACCAATCCGCTCGTTTTTTGCAAGGACATTCTACAAGCTGATAAATAAAATATCTTCAACTGAAATAGTTGATGGCGCGCGTGACTTCAGAATGATGACAAGGCAGATGGCAGATAGTATAATCTCACTTCAAGAGCGCAACAGGTTTTCAAAAGGGCTTTTCTCGTGGGTTGGGTTTAATACAAAGTGGCTTGAATACGAAAACCGCGAGAGGGCAGCGGGAGAGACCAAATGGAATTTTTGGAAGCTATTTTTATACTCACTCGACGGAATAGTCGCATTTTCAACAGCACCGCTTGCGGCGGCGTCTGTCCTCGGTGTTTTGTTTTGCATTTTTGCGTTTGTTATGATTGTTTTTTTCGTTGTAAGAACGCTTATGTTTGGCGATCCTGTTGCGGGGTATCCGTCACTTATTTCGTTTATCTTGTTAATCGGGGGAGTGCAGCTGCTCACTTTCGGGGTGCTTGGGCAGTATATGGCTAAAACATATCTCGAAACGAAAAATAGACCTATCTATATAACGAAAGAGAGTAATATAGATGAAACTGATAAATAATCACCGAAAGCTTGTACTGTTTTGTGGTGGGGCAATTTTAGGGTTTCTTGTATTCCTCTTTATATTTGACTATCACACATTAAATCCGATAAACGACTTTTTCTGCACAACAGGATATATCGAGAACGATTCAGCGCAACATTATGCAGGTTGGATGATTTTTCGAAATTCCGATTGGATGTTTCCTATTGGGGTAACTGAAAATATATCATACCCTTTTGGGAATTCGGTGATGTATACCGACTCTATACCACTGTTTGCTATATTTTTTAAGCTTCTATCTCCGATTTTACCGGCTACTTTTCAGTATTTCGGGATGTATGTAGCTCTTTGCTTTATGCTGATGGGTGGATTTTCAGCACTGCTTATAGATTTGTTTAGCAGGAATTTTGCGTTTAGCCTTATAGGATCGCTTCTGTTTTCATTCTCGCCGGTTATGATTGAGAGGGCTTTTCGTCACACAGCGCTCACAAGCCACTTTTTAATTATAGCGGCGCTATATTATTATTTTAAATCACGTGAGAATAGGAACTTGAGAAGTTTCATTCCACTTTTCATATTGGATGTTATTTCCATCACGATTCATCCGTATTTTTTACCTTTTGTTTTTGCCATCTCGCTTGCTTATTGTATCGAATGGGCATTGTCGAAGAAAGAGTACATCAAAAGCATATTGTCGCTTTTGGGCGCTATAGTTGCAACAGTTTTCGTCGGGTTTTTAATAGGGATGTTTCATATATCCGGCGGGGCGGGCGCTTATGGATATGGGACTTTTTCTCTTAATCTTATAAATTTTATAAATCCACAAAGTATTGGGTTTTCGGAATGGTCGCAGTTTTTGCCTAATTTTGATATGATTGTAACAAATACTCACACATATCAATTGGAATCATTTAACTATCTTGGGATTGGTGTGATAATCGCCTTTGTAGCATTATTTATTTATGCTTTAGCAGTGAAAAAACACAGAGATAATCTAATGTTGCTCTTTAAGAGACACTTATCCCTATGTGCTGTTTCAGCTGTCCTTGCTTTATTTGCTGTTTCTAATGTGATAACTTTTGGAACGGTCAACCTTTTAACCATTCCGCTGCCAAGTTTTTTAACGGAATTAGCCTCGATTTTCAGGGCGAGCGGCAGATTTGGCTGGATTGTTCTGTATTTAGTATTTATTTTTGTTCTTTATATGATATCGAGATTAAAAGCCCCGAAAGTCAAATATCTGCCGATTGCTTTAGCTGCGGTCGTTTTTGTTGTTCAATTTTACGACTTTTCAGGTGTTATTGGGCGAAAGCGAGATTATTTTAGCGGTGAGATTGTGGGTGAAGATACACAAGTAAAACTTCCAAGGCTAACACACTCTTTTTGGGATATTGCGGTAGAGGACTTTGATACCTTTGTGAATTTAGAAGATACTGCTATGGTAATTCCTAATGGCGCGATAGAGCTTGCTGTTAAAATTGGTAGAAATGGCGGTGCCATGAATATGTCTTTCGCAGCCCGAAACAGCGATGATCTGTTAACGGCGCACAGAGCTTCACTAACAGCTGAAGTTATTTCAGGCATAGCTGATGAAAATACACTTTATTTCACAGCACAGCCTGAGAAATTTGCCCCGCTTGTTGAAAGTGGATACTATCAGATGTTTTATCTTCATCAAACTCAATTTGTGCTGTTTAGGTCAAGATACACACAAGAGCAACTCGATGCGTTTATAGCTGAAGGGAATTTTGACTACTGGGGGAATAACGGCTGATTTTGCAAGACAAGAAGTTAAAAATAAAAATACTATTTCTATGCTTTGTTGCTTCTGCCTTTACAGCGGCATTGTTTATACTGCCAGTTATGATAGCGAACGGCGGCGCTTTTACTCTGGGTACTGACTTTAATTTTCAGCAGATAACCTTTATGGATAGCGCAAAAGAGCATATAACATCAGGGGTGGTTTGGGCTGATAATTTAGGTCTCGGCGGGGATGTTTTTAACATTCTCGGTTTTTACAATATTCTATCCCCGTTTTCTATTCTATATTACTTAATTCCAGGTGCTACAAACTATCTTTATTTTGTCGGGTTATTTGCGATTTTGAAGTTTGGGGTTATGGGGTTTACCTCTGCGCTGTTTTTTAAACGATACTTAAAAGAGTGGCAAAATATTCTGTTTGCCTCGCTTTTGTTTTCGTTTTCGGGGACGGTGTTTTTTAACTTAAATTATCATTTTTTAGATAGCTATGCACTGATACCGCTTCTGTTCTGGGCGCTTGACTGTGCAGTGCTTGACAGAAAAAAAGGGTATCTTGCAGGAGCGGCAACAGTTTTACTCATTACAAACTATATGATGTTTTACATGACGGTTGTTTTTTTAGCTATCTATTTTGTTGCAAAAATAATAACTAAAGAATACATAATCGATAAAAAGCTGTTTTTTTCACTTGCGTTTGAGAGTGCCATTTCAGTTATGCTCTCATCCACCATTCTCCTCCGCGCTCTATTACCAACATTTTTAAACCCGAGATTTTTGCAACAAGGTACTGAAACGCAGGCATCGCCATTTTTCTATGACAGTTACACTCTGGCGACTATCGTAAAAGGGTTGATATTGCCGGCGGAGTCTTTACATGACAGGGCTTTTTTTGGTGATAAACACACAGATTTGCCATCCCTTTGGTTGCCTGTAGTCGGCATTGTTTTGGTTTTTTCATATCTTCTGCGTGAGAGGGATAAATTTGCAAGAATTTTGCTCGGAACCTCAGCAGTGATGGCGGCAGTACCAATTTTGAATGCCGTTTTCTCTCTTTCTCTCAACCATTATTACCCTCGTTGGTTTATATTGCCACTATTATTTATGGCGCTGTATTCGGCAAAGTTTTTTGAGACAGAGAAGAGAATATCACCTTTGTGGGGTTTAATTCCCATAGGTGTTTGTATAGTGGCGATGTTTTATTTTGCGGTGATATGGGATACAGTGGTGGAATATCCACAGATGAACTTATATATCCAAAATCTAAACAATGTGATAATATATGTTGTTGTTGCCACTATCTCACTTTTGCTAACAGTTTCTGTATCTTATTTAAGGTCGAGGAAAACAGCGGTTTTAATCCTGTGTGGTGCTGTTATTGTGGTTTCGACGGTTATCGGTACGATTATAGTGAACTCGCTTCATAGTGGATTTGTGAATCCACCGTATTCATTTAGCACAGAAGCCTATTTTTTAGACAGCCACAACACGACTATAGAGGATGATAGCTATCATAGATATGACAACAGAAAAAGCTATGATAATCTTTCTATAATCACCGATAAGCCAACGGTGAACATATTTTCATCAACCATTCATCAAGCAAGCTATGAGATACAGGAGTTAATAGGAGAGGTGTCGAATGTTACTCTTTCAGTTCAGCACAAAATAAACTACGGGTTCCACACTCTTGCTTCGGTTAAATATATAACTTGGATGAAATCGGGGATATATGATGTCTATCTGCCGGGATACACGATGATAAAAAACACCGAGCATTTTATCGTCTACGAGTACCCCTACCATATCCCTATGGGATTTACCTTTGATAGCTATATAACTACTGAGCAGCTTATTGGTATCTCTGCGGGAGACAGAGATTTAGCACTGCTGAAATATCTTGTTATTGATGAAGATGTTAGTGAGATGATACCGCAAGATAGTATATCTTATGTAGATGTGAGTTTTGAGAGTTTTGAGGCGGATGTTATCGAGAGACAAAGTGAAACTGCCGATGTTTTCTATGAGATTAAAAACGGGTTTTACAGCGAGATAAATCTTGAAAGCGATAATATCGTATTCTTCTCGATACCGTACGACGAGGGATTTTCTGCAACAGTTAATGGAGAGTCTGCGCCTATCTACAAAGTCCAGGGTGGGTTTATCGGCATTCCTGCAAAGGCTGGTGCGAATGTAATCAAGTTTGCATATACACCGCCGACACTTGTTATAGAGATAGTTTTGATGGTGGTGGGCGCTATTGCTTTAATGATTTACATCTTTTACGGCAGGATAAAAAAGAGGTTTTTTGATGGTAGAGATAAAAAACAGTTGGGATAGTATTTTAGCTGATTTGTGGGAGAGTGCGGAGTATAAAAGTCTGCGTGGATTTTTGGTGTCGGAATATAAAACGGAGAAGATTTATCCGCCGGCAGATGATATTTACAACGCCCTCAAACTAACACCGCCCGAGAAGATACGAGCGGTAATTATCGGACAAGACCCATATCACGGAGAGGGACAAGCGGAGGGGCTTTGTTTTTCTGTAAAAGATGGAGTGCAACATCCGCCGAGTTTGCGAAATATTTTTAAAGAGATTTCGGAGGAGTTTGGCTGTGGTATTCCAAAGAGTGGCAGTCTTCGGCGTCTTGCGGGGGAGGGCGTGTTGCTTTTAAATACTGTGCTCACTGTGCGTGAGGGCTCACCGCAAAGTCATAGTGGTAAAGGGTGGGAGTTTGTCACCGATAGGATAATAAGCGAGGTCGAGAAAATAAATCGGCCGATTGTCTATCTTCTTTGGGGGAATAATGCGATATCAAAAAAGGCGCTTGTGAAAAATGATAAACACAAGGTTTTTACAGCACCGCACCCATCGCCACTATCGGCACACAGAGGTTTTTTTGGGTGCAATCACTTTAAGCTCTGCAATGAGTTTTTGCTGGAAAATGGAGCGGCGGAGATTGATTTTGTGGGTGATAATAGTTGATTTTATAGAGCGGTGAAACTGATGGGTTTATCACTTTGTTCTGGTTTGGTATGTCTTTTGCGCCGCCCGCCACGGCGGTGCGAAGCACCGCGAAAAAATAGCGTTTGAGCTTTTGTGAGCTCAAACGCTATTTTTTAAAACCGAAGGTTTTCGTGGCGGGCGGCGCGACAAAATAATTTCTAGCCAATATAAAACCAATTTCACCTATTCTTATCTATTCCGCTTTGCCTCCATCGGGTGCACCCCTGTTAAACAATCCTTTTATGAATCCCAAAGCCTGGGTGAACTGTGCTCTGTACACAAATGTTGCCGCTGCCCACAAACAAACTCCAACAACTGCTTTTAAGGCGAAATTGTCATAGAAAATCGTTGCTAAAACAGATGAAATGATAAGTAGAGTCATACCGACAGTTGTTTTAAATCCATTTTTGATAGAGCGATAAAATCGCTGTGCAATAAAAGTTCTGAAAACAAACATAACGAGGTTTGCGATAAATAGCGAATAAGCGGCGCCTGTGATACCAAACTGTGGCACAAGCAAGACGCACCCTAATATATTTGTCACAGTACAGATTATCATCGATATCATATCTATATAGCTTTTGCCCTCGATGGTTATACCGTAAACAGTTGTTTCGCTTATAATTAAAATAGTTGGCGATAAAAGCATAATCCCCATAATAGAAGCGCCGCTCGCATAAGCAGGGCCTAAAATCATGAAAAGAAGGTCCCAAAATATGATAATTCCGCCGATTGCAAACAAAACTCCGTAAAGCAGATAATCGTGCACTGCTATTATCGTCTTTTGCGCTGTTTTGTAGTTTTGGTAGATAAATGCCGACCAAAATGTTGCAAATCCCGCTTGAAGTACCGAGATGATATTTGAAACAGTTGAAACGTTTGTGAAAATTCCAAGGGCAAAGTCGCCTACATATCGGCTTACAATAAGCTGGCTTATAAATGTGTTGAGCCAGAGGAGTACCGAGGTGGGGCAGAGGGCTATACCATATTTAAAGAGCGACTTAAATATATCGGGTTTAAAGAATCCTTTTTTCGGGAGCATAGTCCGCCCTTTTATCAGCCAGAAGATAGCTGTAAAGATAGCCATTCCGATAACATTTAAAACAATAACACCCTCAAATGTCGGGTTTATAAATGCGGCGGTTAAAAAGAACACCCTTGTGAAAAACTGCAAAGCGATACTCTGCACCGAGTACATCCGAATATTGCCTTCCATGCGGTAGGTTATATTTATAAATCTCGCAATGGATAGGCAGAAGACGTTTGCGAATATCATATAAGTCGCGAGCGGTGAGGAGAATCCAAAGATTGCCTGCGATATTGGGGAGGCGAAGAAGAGCGAGGCTATTATAGAAACTGCAAAGACAAAAACAGTTGAAGCACTAAAGCAGATACCGAAAATATCCCGACTTTTCACCCCAAATCTATCGTCTGAAAAGTATCTTATATAGCTGTGGTCAAGCCCTAAAACTAGCCCGTTCATAATAAGGGTGGAAACGGTTATAAACATATTAACAGGGCCCAGTACATCAGGGGTTAGAAGCCAGCTTGAAGCGATAAACGCGACGCCATATATTAGAAAATTAACCCAGCTTGCAACTGAGTATTTAAATACCGATATAAGAAAACTCTCGGCTGATATCTTATCTGCGTTCATCTTTTAAAAGCAGTCCTTTCATCTTTGCGATAAGCCTTTTTCGCTCTTTTTTGGGAATATAGTCTTTTTTGATGTATCCCAAAATTCTGTCTGCATATTTTGCAACAGAGGGTACAATTCTTTGAAACCATAGCGGATTTATCTTGCAAACTCTCATGAAGTGGAAGACATAGAGAGAAAGTAGTTTTGCAATAGAGTATTTCCCATTAAAGTTTGAAAAAGGATTCGGCAAATCATCTCTCTTTAAAACTTCCTCGCATAAATCGCATATTCTCATATATGCAGGGTAGTCGGTATAGTCGTAATGGTATTTTAGTAGTTTTTCATCTATTGGGAAGGGTGGGTTTTTAGCGGTTGTGGTCGGTAAAAAGTCGTTGTAATTATCAATTGCGAAAACGCCCTCGTAGATAACAGGGTCGAATACCTCGCTTATAGGGTATGGGCGGAGCACGTGAGCTGATTTTCCCGCAAAATAAACTTCTGGAATAGAGGTGCTCATCCAGCTATAAATAACATCACTTGCAACTATCCACTCTCTTATAGAAAGCTCGGAGATAACCCGAAACCTTGGATACTTTGCGCTTAGCTCATTTAAAATAGGGCTGTCCCACTCGCTTGGGTGAGGGCGGTAGATAACTATCGAGTCATCGTCGCTCTCATTTAGATACCGCTCAAACCAACCGAGGGTATCGGTCATTGAGTCAAGGGTGAGGTCACGGAAAGAGGGGTAGTCAAACCCTGTTATCTTGCTCATTTCATCGAGTTCTTCGCTCGACATATAAGCGGCGGTATAGCTACTTATTATCAGTAGCCAGTTTTTGTCGCCGTCGATATTATATTTTTCTGCGAGTTTTTGCTTGCCGTGAAACATTGAAGTGAACGGTTCTCTAAAAAAGTCGTAGTGGACAGGGCCTGTGACATAGGCGTTTTCAGGTGGCAGGCCGTTTCGTACAAGCCTATCCTTTGATGCCTCTCCCCAACAGGTGTGCAGACAGAGGGCGGCGGCATCTTTTGAATTATAAAAATCCATATCCTCTTGGTCGCGTGAGAGGACTTGCTCCCAGTGGAGATTTATAACCTTGTTGTGACTGCCGACGTTGTTATAGACAAAGCTGTTTAGCGTTTCGTTGTCATACATAGCGGAAGTTAGAATAACTTTTGGCTTATTATAGGTTAAATACGATAATTTTCGGGTATCTAAAAGTTGGTGTATCGCAACTTTGTAGCCACGGCGCTCAAGTTCTGCCGCTATTAAGGTATCGCTTTCTATTTCACGCACAATGTGCTCATAAAGAATTAAAAAATCAAGCATTAGCTCCTCCGATAGGTAATTTACAACAATTATACCATATTATGGCGAAAAGTGCGATTGGCTTTTACAAATAAACGTTTTATTGGTATTTTTTATAATAACCGCCACTATTTGACAAACTGCGCAAAAAATGTTGATTTAAAGGGCAAAATCTATTATAATAAAAATGTTGAGAAAAAATTTAAGGAGTTTAGTTAAATGAAATTAAAGCTATTAACATTAGTTTTGGCGCTAACTATTATTTTAACCGCTTGTGGCGGCGGAGAAGGTGATTCATCTAGTTCTTCAGAGGCTGGCGGCGATAATTCGCAGAGTAGTAGTTCGAGTGAAGAAAGTCTTCCGGCGGAAGCTTACCTAAATCCGCTAACAGGTCTTCCTATAGAAGAGGATATGATTGGCCTTCGTCCGATGTCTGTTATGATTAACAATATCAGAAATGCATTACCTCAGCATGGTATAGGCGGAGCTGATATGTGGTACGAAACCCTTGCAGAGGGTGGAATTACCAGAATTATGGCAATTTATTCTGATTACAGAAACCTACCAGAACAAGTAGGGCCTGTTCGAAGCGTTCGTGAGTATTACCTTGATTTTGCGCTTCCTCACGAAACATTATTCGTGCACTATGGTAGCTCATACCCATCAAGAGATGTAATAGCGGCATATGACCTTATGACCTTCGATGGTGATAAGTACGGCACACAGGCTTTCTGGCTTGATACACAGCTTGCAGCAGAGCGTGGTGGTCGTGAGCATGCGAATTTCACAAACTCCGAGTATATTCAAGTAGCGCTTGACGGTGAGGGTGCTGATGTTTATTCAAGCAATGACTATATAGAGCCTACCTATAACTTTGCGCCAGAGGGCGAGAGGGCTTATGAGGGCGATATGCCAGCAACTGATATAACTGTTGGGTATTCAAGCTACACGACAGCAACATTTACCTATGATGCTGAGAGCATGATGTATCTTAAAGGTCAGTTTGGCGGAGCTCACATCGATGCTATAACAGGCGAGCAGATCGCAGCGGATAATGTTCTTATCCTTTTTGCGGACACAGAGCTTCACCCAGCTGGTAGCGGACTTTTACAACTTGATTTAACAAGTGGTACAGGCTACAGAATAACCGGTGGTACTGCGCAAGAGATTAGATATACAAAAGGTGATATAGCTCAGTCGTTTGAGCTTACCGATATGAGCGGCGGCGAGGTTATACTAAATGCAGGTAAAACTTATATCTGTGTTGTGGATAGCGCACTTGAAAATAAAGTAGTAATTGAATAATATTTTATAAAAGGGTATGACGAATTGTTAAACCTATAAATAATGAGAAGCTATCATATATGGTAGCTTCTTTTTTATGGTGACGTGAAGAGGATTATATTAATAGTGGAAGTATCGGGGGGGTTAATATAAGGGTGAGGTTGCGGGCGAGAGAGGGGCTGGGCGCCGCCCCGAGGGCTGTGCCCTCGGGCGTATATTTTTGCGACTGCAAAAATATACGCAAACCGCCACAGGCGGTTTGGCGGCGCCTTGCACCTAAACTGCTTGTTTAATCTGCGTATTTGAGGCTGAAATATAAAAATAAATTTAGTTTCAAGATGCAATATACAATGATATTTTATGAATATTCATTGCATAAATCTTTAAAAATGAGAAAAAAAGAATAATTTATAGTAAATATATGATTACATGTGAAAAACAAGCTTAAAAACGCTGTTTTATAAAAATATAGCGATTTTTAAGCTTTGCAATTTTATAGATATTCATATATAATGCATATATATTCATTTTGCAGATGAAATCCGGAAACGGAAAAGAAGAGGCTTTGGGTGGATATACAGATAGACACTAAAAGTCGAAACAAACAAAAGTATTAAGGAGAGAAAACAATGAAAAAGGTATTAACACTAATTATGATTTTAGCACTAACCCTATCGCTCGCAGCTTGCGGCGGAGATGAAGGAAGCTCATCAAGCGAAGCGGGCGGAGATTCTAGTTCGTCAAGCGAAGCGGGTGGCGACACAGAGATGAGCAAGCTCGACGAGATAAAAGCGGCTGGACAGATAGTTATGGCAACATCGCCTGACTACCCACCTTTCGAGTACATCTATGTTGATGAAGACGGCAACGATACAGTTGTAGGTGCTGACATTCAACTTGGTCAGTATATAGCGGATGCTCTTGGAGTTGAGCTTGTTGTTGAGTCGATGAACTTTGATGCTATTCTAAATGCAGTAGCAGCTGGTCAGGCAGACTTTGCTCTATCGGGCTTTACCTACAAACCAGAGCGTGCGGAAGCTTTCCACCTTGCAGGACCTTTCCACTCAGAGGGTGAGCAGACAATTCTAATTGCTGCAGATGATGAAACAGGATACACTTCAGTTAACGACTTTAGCGGTAAAAAACTCGGCGCACAGGGCGGTAGCTTACAGCTTGACCTTGCAAACGGTATTGAGGGTGCAGAGGTATTACAGTTCGCTCAGATAAACGAAGGAATTCTAATGCTACAATCAGGCGCTATCGACGGTCTTGTTATAGCTGAAATCGCGTCAGCAACACACGTTGAAGTTAATGCCGATATCGAGTATAGCGGCGTTATATTCGAAGACTATGAGCCAGGCCTATATGCAATCTGCTCACTTGATGATGAAGCATTTAACCAGTTCTTAACCGATACAGTTATCGAAGCTGATGCAAGCGGAGATTACGGCACATGGGTTGATGAGCACGAAGAGCTCAGCAAATCACAGGCTACAGAATAATAAACTATAAAGATGAGGGTGGGCGAAGTCCCGCCTTGCATCTATGTTAAGGAGATTCATTATGATAGCAACTTCACTTTTCAGCTTTGATACGATGATGGAAATAGCCGGTAAATATGGACATCTGTTTATTGAGGGTTTTGGATATACTCTTTTATTATCAGCAATAACGGTGTTTTTTGGCTTCCTTTTAGGGTTTATAGTATACTTTGCAAAAGCATCTAATCTGCGTATAGGCGGAACACTTCTCAAAAACAACCCAAAACTCAAGGAAAACTTCTTTTTAAATGCAATACTTTCATTTAAACCTATATCTTTCATTGCAAATGTCTACATAGAGATTATCCGTGGAACACCACTTTTGCTACAGCTCTATATCGGAACATTCTTAGTCCCTGAGATTTTAAACACAACTCCTGATATGTTTGTTTCGGTTTCGATAGCGCTTGTTGTAAACAGCGGAGCTTATGTGGCAGAGATCATAAGGAGCGGTGTTCAGGCGGTCGATAAAGGGCAAGATGAAGCGGCGAGAAGCCTTGGATTTTCTAAAGTTCAAACTATGCTCTATGTTATAATGCCACAGGCGATTAAAAACATTTTACCGTCAATCGGTAATGAGTTCATTATGCTTATTAAAGAGACTTCGCTCGCATCAACCTTCTTTGTAGGCGACTTAATGACAACATATAAAGAGCTTTCTGCGGCGACATATCAATCGATGGAAGTACTTGTACTCTGTGGTATTATCTATTTTGTAACAACATTTACACTATCAAACGTTATAAGGTTTGTAGAGAGGAGGATGAAGCAAGGTGATTAAGACATTTGATTTAAAGAAAAAATTCGGGAAACTCAAAGTTTTAAAGGGAATAACTGAGCATATCAAAAAAGGTGAAGTCGTGTCTGTTATTGGGCCATCTGGTAGCGGTAAGAGCACATTTTTGCGTTGCTTAAATCTCCTTGAAGTGCCAAATTCGGGAAAAATCATCTTTGAGGATGTTGAAATAACAAACGCAAAGATAAATATTGATTTGCACCGACAGAAGATGGGAATGGTTTTCCAGCATTTTAACGTTTTCCCACATAAGACAGTTATACAAAACCTAACGCTAGGCCCCATTAAAATCCTCAAAAAAGACAAAGCAACCGCCGAAAAAGAGGCAGAGGCACTACTTGCAAAAGTCGGTCTTTCGGAAAAACGCGACGTTTACCCACGAAAACTTTCAGGTGGACAAAAACAGCGTCTTGCTATTGCCCGTGCACTTGCGATGAACCCCGATGTTATGCTTTTTGATGAGCCAACTTCCGCCCTTGACCCCGAGATGGTAGGTGAGGTTTTGGAGCTTATTCGAAACCTTGTAAAAGAGGGTATGACAACGGTTATAGTTACCCACGAGATGGGATTTGCAAAAGAGGTTTCTGACAGGGTTCTGTTTATCGACGAGGGTGTTATAGTTGAGTCGGGAACACCTATCGATATATTTGAAAACGCTCAGAATGAGCGAACAAAAGAATTTTTAGCAAAAGTTTTATAAGGTGAAATTATGAAAAATTATTTTGCAGAGAAAAAATTATATACCGATTTTAATGGTGATAAAGCGGTATCAGACCTGTCAAAGCTTATAACATTCAAAACAGTTTCATATAGCGATGAGAGCCGTATGGATAAGGGTGAGTTTGTGGCGGCGATAGAGTTTTTAAAAGAAACCTATCCGCTTTGCTGTGAGA
>CAYJJJ010000052.1:10235-14087 GCA_964370465.1 uncultured Oscillospiraceae bacterium | reverse complement strand
TTTAAGTAATCTTCATCAGATAAATCTTTATGCCACCAATGATTACAATAGCTTTCTGTCGCTTTCCTTCTTGTGTCGGCAGTTTTCAAAACATTCAGTAGTATTATAAAAGAGTTTTCGATTTCATAATCAGGCAAATCAATAATTTTATGCCCAAATTCCGCATAGGGCTTCCTTTCATTTAAAAGTATCACCGCTGCAGGCATTTTGCTTTTATTAATCTTATCAGTACTCACCCTTATTTCTTCATATGTCGGGTGCGACTGTACCACTAAAAAAAATAAATTCTTAATCATACTTCGTTTATCAGAGATTGAGTAATTATCAAACCAAGAAAGCATATAATCAATCGAATTTATCTCCTGCACAAATTGGTTGATAACTATCTCTTCTTCAATTGATATCGGTCTGCGTATTTCTTTTTTTAAATTCATGATTTATCTCACCCTCACCTTAATACAGCGCATCTTTTGAAACTTTCCCACAACTCAGGCACCGATAAAAGCACTCTATAAATTCAATATCCCCTTGATAGCCTTTTTTTGCATATTTGCCCTTGATTTTATAGCCTTTTAGTTTTGGTGAATTGCAACTTAAAACAACCCTTTTTTTATCTTTTAAAAGGGTGTTACCGCAACCTTTGCATTTTCGTTTTTTAACTCTTTGAAAAAATGGGATATTGCTATCCTCATAAACTCTCGGCATCTTTATATCGGCAAACTCGATATTTTTCATATATTCAATAGATGATTTAAAGTTGCACCCTTTGCAGATAAAGATGTTCGATTCGACCGTTATGTTACCGGTCATTTGGGCACCATCTATTTCGAGGTTTTGTTTTTTTGCAATTTCGCTCCCACCACGAAAAACAGCTGTACCTGTTGAAAGATACAGCTTATTTGCGCAGCGAGGGCAAAAATGTTCTTTTAAATAAAGGTAGATGGGGTTATCAAAAGTTTTTTGGTAACCACTCATTTAAAAACACCTCCATTATCGCAAGATAATCATCTATTGCGGTAGTTCAAACCCGAGTTCACCGTATTTTGCGAGAATATCGTTTATATTGTTCATTGTTTCCTCGTTTGTTGTAAGCGAGGTTTCTGTGCCGTTAAATGTTCCGCAGTCGGAGTGGTATTTTATCTCATTTCCATCTGCAGTTACTATTTTAATATCGGAGAGGCAATCGGAAGTGCCAAAAGACCATTCACCTGTGAGAATAGCCTCTATCGCCTTCGTTTCGTTCTCAGTTAGCTCAAACATCTCCCCTGTATTAATAAACTCTATCATAAGTGAGCTCTCTGCGACATCTCCCGAAACTTCGCTTGATGCGTTGGGGTCGCTGTAATCGACAAACGAGATATTTAGGTCAACTGGACCCTCAATTCCATCGACCTCGCCGTTCGCGGTATACTGCCACATCGAGTATTCGTATGGGAAAAACGGCTGTCTGAAATACTGCGCAAACCATTTGTCATAGTCTTCAAGGCGTGAGAGCTCAAGGCTAAACATCATCCAGCCAATGTTGCCGTAGACAACTGGGGTGTAACCCGCCGCCTTTATCTCCTCGCAGAAAGCTATTGTGATGTCGGTAATTTCGGTGGCGGTTAAGTTATTTGTTCTGGCATTATCGTCATAAACCTCCTCCATATCAAAAACAACAGGATAGGTTATATCGTAGTCTTTAATATTTTCAATGACGAAACTCGCCTCTTCACGTGCTTCCTCAACGTTTATCGCCTGAGAGTAGAAGTAGACGCCTGTATCTATACCTGCGGCAGTTGAGCCCTCAAGGTTGTTATGGAGCTGCTCGTCCATCACGATATCCCCAGAGATATATCCGCGATAGCCAGCCCTTATAAATGCAAACTCGATATTAGCAGGGTCTGCGGCTACTGCCTCCCAGTCGATATCGCCTTGGTAGTATGAAACGTCAATACCTGCTATTGATTGATAGTTTTCGTCGCTGTATACATTAAATCCATCGACCGACTGCATATTAGTGTAGTCATAATTCGAGAGTCCGAGGGTTTTGTCAATCGGCAGGTAGCGAATTTCGCCCCCAACTTTAACAACTATCTCGTTTGGAAAAAATCTCTGAAGATACTCTATAGATATATTAAGCTCTTGCGATACCTCTTTAAACTGCTCAACTGTTATCAAATCCTCTTCATCAACAGCAGAGATTCCCTCTTCCGGATTTAAATGATTATTTAGGTGCTCAAGTTCGGTTTTTGTGTTATAATATAAATTGTAGATATATATAATAGCTATAAGCGATACAGCTAAAAATACCGATAAAATAATAAGTGCGACCGTTTTGTTTAAAAATTTCCTCATAATTCCTCCTATAATATATCTATTGTATCATAAAATTTGATATATATGTCAAGTGAAATTAAAAATTCGTCAAAATAGCAAATAACAAAAAAATAACATAATTTAGTCCTTTTTTCTTCAAACTATAGGTGTATTATAAATGCATAGAAAGGAAGTGCCTAATATGAAAAATGTAAAAACATCAACAATTGCTGTTATTTCAGCATGTACAATATTGCTATCAGGACTTTTTGGATTCGGAGGCAGTTATCTCGCGATAAACTTCTTCGATGTGCAAGATGATGAGAGATTCGCAGTTGACCCAACCTCTTCGCAAGCGCCAATTGAAGGACACGATACCTCGCAGTTTTATAACACCCAAGAAATAGCCGAACTCGTTGGCGATACTGTTGTTTCAATACAAACTGAAATCGGCGGTAGCATGTGGGATTACGGCGGCACAGGTAACGGCAGTGGCGTTATAATAAGTGAAGATGGACTTATCGTTACAAACCACCATGTTATTGAAGATGCAAACAGTATTCTCATAACTATGCTTGACGGAACAGAATACTATGCAGAGCTTCTTGGCAGCGATGTGCAGACAGATGTTGCTATACTCAAAATAGATGCAACAGGCCTTCCATTCGCAACAATGGCGGACAGCGATGAATTAGTACCTGGTGAGCCTGCAATAGTTATCGGAAATGCACTTGGATACCTCAGCGGTTCAGTTACTTCAGGCGATATAGCTGCAACAGGCAGAACTATCGATGTTGAAGGGCTTATGATGGAAGATTTAATCCAGCTTTCAGTTAGCATTAATGGCGGAAATTCTGGCGGTGGTGTATTCAATGAGCACGGCGAGCTTGTCGGTATAGTTGTTGCGAGAAGTGTTGCTGACAATGCAGAGGGTGTTGGATTTGCTATTCCTATAAACACAGCATCTGACGTTGTGGATGATTTATTAAATCAAGGATATGTCGGCGGCAGAATTCGAATCGGTATTCTACTTCAAGATGTTTACGATGTAAACTCAGCTCGCACACTTGGCGTTAACGAGTACGGCGTTTATATAACAGAAGTTCAAAACCCAGACAGCGGATTCCAGAATATGGATATGCTTGTTTCTATCGACGGTATTGACATCGAGGGAGTTGACCACTTCTTAGAGCTACTGCACGCAAATGAAGTTGGCGATGTTGTAACATTTGAAGTTGTCCGTGACAACAAGATTATAACCTTTGATTTGGCACTACCTGAGTTTCAAGGATAGGCGAGATATATAGATAAGTATTTAAGCTATGGCGTCATGTACATTATGGCAAACAAAAAAATCCCGAGAGGGATTTTTTTGTTTGCCCTGTTTCAAAAGCTTTGCATAGCATGAATATCAGTTTTTTGTTTACGTTTACAATTGGATAACATCAAATAAGCGATAGCTAAACTGCAACTGTGCATAGGGGTTTATCTAAACAGGTGAAGTGAAACCTTGGCTCTCGCAAACCCTTTTGTTTTTTTGTGAAACAGCCGCTT
>CAYJJJ010000052.1:0-10135 GCA_964370465.1 uncultured Oscillospiraceae bacterium | reverse complement strand
GAAGTGAAACCTTGGCTCTCGCAAACCCTTTTGTTTTTTTGTGAAACAGCCGCTTTCCAGTAGAACAGCCGGCCGCCCGCAGAAAACGCACTTTGTGCGTTTTGTCAAGCTTCGCTTGACATCGGCGATTTTTTAAATCGCCTCTGCGGGCGGGCGGCTGTTCACTTATAACCTACACTAAAAAACACCAAACCAATCTCATCTATCATGCTATCCATTTTATGCTCATGTTTAATTAAACGTTTTACTCATATAAAAACAACATCATTCTTAATTTTCCGCACAAAAAGCAAGCCCGAAATATGTTCAATTTCGACAAAATCCTTTCTCTATCCTTTTGCATATTTTCCAATACTCACACTTTATTTTCTGAGGGCAAAAGTGTAAAATATTATCATAGATAAGAGGTATTACCTTATACCATAAGTATTATTTTGAAAACAGAAATTGCACATCAATTTCAGCTAATCGCCGATAGTTAAAGAATACCTGGCGGAAACATAATGTTCATGCTTTAGAAGGCAATAGCAATTGATAAAAAGTAATACACATGGTATAAGGCTTGCAACAAACCAAATAAGCGATGTAAATTTATCGATAAAAGAGAAAAGGTGTAAATTATGAGGATTCTACTAAAAAACGCATACATTGTAACGATGAACCAGCCAAAAGATGTCTATACAAAAGGCGATATCCTAATTGAGGATGATAAAATTGCAAATATCGGCAAATTTGATATTTCGGGCGAGGTTGACGAAACAGTTGATTGCGAGGGCAGAATTATAATGCCTGGTCTTGTAAACACTCATATCCACACAAGTCAGCAGCTCGGTCGTGGTCTTGGCGATGACGTCGATATCCTCACCTGGCTTCACAAGAGAATTTGGCCGTATGAGAGCAGTTTAACCGAGGACGACAGCTACCTATGTACCCTGCTATCTTGCGTTGAGCAGATAAGATCTGGTGTTACCTCTTTTTGCGAGGCTGGCGGACAACATGTTCCGGGAATGGTTCGTGGAGTTTCTGAGGCAGGCATCCGTGCAATTCTCACGAAATCCGCTATGGACAGTGGCGAGGGACTTCCAAAGCAGTGGCAAGAGACCACCGATGAGCTCCTTGACATCCAAACAGAGCTACTGCAGAAATACAGAGGGTGCGCTGACGGTAGAATTGATATAGGATACGGTATCCGCACAATATTTAACGCAACAGACGATATGCTCCTTCGCACAAAAGAGCTTGCAGACAAATACAACACTGTTATCCAGATGCATGTTGCAGAGGCGAGAGAAGAAGTTGAGTATGCAAAGGCTGTTCGAGGTGATACAACCGTTGCCCACCTAAACAAACTCGGCGTTTTAGGAGAGAATTTGATAGCTGTTCACACAGTATGGATGACCGACGAAGAAGTTTTGATGTTTCGTGATAACGGTGTTAAAGTTTCTCATAACCCGGGTCCTGCTATGAAAGGCCTTGGATTTGCGAAAGTGCCGATGATGCTCGAAAACGGTGTTTGCGTGACACTTGGAACAGACGGCGCTTCATCAAACAACAGAACAGATATGGTGGCTGAGATGTATATCGCTTCTCTTGTCCACAAAGGTAGACTCAACAACCCAAGTATAGTACCTGCAGAAGAGGTTCTTCGCATGGCGACAATAGACGGTGCAAAAGCACTCGGACAGGATGCACAGTACGGCTCACTCGAAATAGGCAAAAAAGCCGATATGATAATAATCAACCCGAAATCAGCTGGCATGTATCCCCTACACGACCCGATTGCAAACCTTGTTTCCTCGATGCATTCTTCAAATATCGAGAGCTCTATCTGCAACGGGAAATGGATTATGAAAGAGAGAGTTATCCTCACAATAAACGAGAGTGAGATAAGAAAGACGGCGAGAGAGCGTGCTGACTCACTTAGAATTAATGCCGGAATAGTTCTACCAGATAGAATGAACGTTGTTTATTAAGAGGAGATAAAAATGAGAATATTATTAAAAGACGGTTATATCGTCACAATGAACGAAAATTTAGATGTCTACACAAAGGCAGATATACTTATAGAAAACGACAAGATAGTGAATATCGGACAGATTGACGCAGAGGGTTGCGATGAAGTTGTTAACTGCGACGGCAGAATTTTAATGCCTGCACTTATAAACACACATGTCCACACAAGCCAACAGCTCGGACGTGGGCTTGGCGACGATGTTGACCTATTGACATGGCTACACGAGCGCACCTGGCCTTATGAGAGCAACCTCACAGAAGAAGATAGCTATGTTTCAACTCTTCTATGCTGTATTGAGCAGATTCGTTCAGGTTGTGTATCGTTTGCAGAGGCTGGTGGACAGCATGTTGCAGGCATGGCACGTGGCGTTACCGAAATAGGTGTTCGTGCAAAGCTTGCAAAATCTGTTATGGATTGCGGCGAGGGACTTCCAGCTATATGGAACAAAACAACTGCAGAGGAGCTTGATGTTCAGACTGAGCTACTCAAGAAATACAAAGGTGCCGCCGACGGCAGACTTGATTTCTGGTATGGTCTTCGCACCATTTTCAACAACTCAGACGAGCTTATTTTAAAGACAAAAGAGCTTGCTAATAAATACGACACAAGAATACACATGCATGTTGCAGAAATTGAAGCTGAAGTTGAGTTTGCAAGAGAGACAAGAGGCGCTACAACAGTTACCCACCTTGATAACCTCGGCGTTTTAGATGATAAGTTCCTCGCTGTTCACACCGTTTACATGACCGACGATGAAGTTCGCATTTTCAGAGATAGAAAAGTTCCAGTGTCACACAATCCAGGTGCCGCAATGAGAGTTTTAGGATTTGCTAAAGTTCCGATGATGGTGGACGAGGGCGTTTGCGTGAGTATCGGTACCGATGGCGCCCCATCAAACAACAGGATGGATATGATAAGCGAGATGTATTTAGCATCTGTTATCCACAAGGCAAACACTTTGCGCAAAGATGTAACTTCGGTAAACGATATGCTAAAAATGGCGACTATAAACGGCGCTATTGCTATAGGTGACGAGAAGATATGCGGCTCGCTTGAAGTTGGCAAAAAGGCTGATATTATCGTTATAAACCCTGAGGTTGCAGGAATGTACCCTATGCACGACCCTATTGCAAATCTTGTCTACGCAATGCACTCAGAAAACGTTGAGAGCTCAATGTGTGACGGTAAATGGCTTATGAAAAACGGCATTATCTTAACTGTCAACGAAGAAGAGGTGCTACGTGAAGCACAGGAGAGAGCGGACGCTATTCGCACTCGTGCTGGAATTAAGCTTGCCCCTAGAATGAATGTTATTTTTTAAATAAAAGCAACAGTGCTTTTATATATAAGAGGAGGATTTATGAAAAAGTTTTTAAGTTTAATGTTAGTTCTTGTACTAAGCCTATCCCTTGTGGCATGTGGTGGCAGTGGCGATAGCGAAAGCTCATCACCAGCCGGCGACAGCAGTAGTAGCAGTGAGGCTTCGGGCGACAGTGCAGAGCCTATGAAAGTGGCGCTTTGCCTTACAGGAGCTGTCAACGATATGGGTTGGAACCAAGCAGCTTATGAGGGGCTTTTGGAGATAGAAGCTACTTATGGCGCAGAAATCGCCTATACCGAAAACTTAGAAGTTGCAGATATGGTAGCGGCTTTCACCGACTATGCGGCATCTGGCTACGACCTCGTTTTAGGACACAGCTTCCTATTTAGCGATGTAGCTCTTGAAGTGGGTCCCCTATACCCTGACACAAAATTCGTAGCTATCGAAGGTAGTGCAGGCGAAGGTGATAACGTTGCATCTTATGTTATGAAAGTTGAAGAGTCAGCTTATGTGCTTGGAATACTTGCAGCAAGCATGTCAGAAACTGGCAAAGTTGGAATGATTGGTTCAGTTCAAGGTCCATCAATCGTTAAAATCGTAAACGCATTTGAAGATGGCGCACGCTCAGTAAACCCCGACATCGACTACTCAACAGCATGGACAGAGTCGTTTGTTGATACAGCGGTTGCTAAAGAAGCGGCAGTTGCTATGATTGAAAACGGTGTTGACATAGTTGCACATTGTGCAAACGCTGCCGGCAACGGAGCTATTCTTGCAGCAGAAGAGGCTGGAGTTTATGCAATTGGTTCTAGCTATGATCAGTCATCAATGGCACCAGACACAATTATGGTATCAGATATATCTTATGTAACAGTTCTTATGACAGCGATAGTTGAAGATATAAACAACGGCGAGTTCACAGGTCAGGTTAAACACTTAGGATTTGCAGATGGAGTTGTTGACCTTGCACCATTCCACAACTTTGATGAGATTATACCACAAGATGTTAAAGACCTTGTGCAAGAGACAGTTGATGGATTTAAAGATGGAAGCTTTGAAATAGTCCGTGACGAGACACTCAGATAAAATAAATTCACAGAAGATTATAAACAGATATTGTATAAGGGGTGCTTATGAAAAAGTTTTTGAGTTTAATATTAGTTCTTGTGCTAAGCCTTTCACTTGTGGCTTGTAGTGGTGGCGGTGATAGCGAAAGCTCATCATCACCTGCTGGTGACAGCAGTAGTAGCAGTGAGGCTTCGGGCGATAGTGCAGAGCCTTTGAAAGTGGCACTTTGCCTAACAGGTGCTATAAACGATATGGGTTGGAATCAGTCGGCTTATGAGGGACTTTTGGAGATAGAAGCTACTTACGGCGCAGAGATTGCATACACCGAAAACTTAGCGGTTGCAGATATGGTAGCGGCATTCACCGATTATGCGGCGTCAGGGTACGACCTCGTTATAGGACATAGTTTCCTATTTGGCGATGTAGCCCTTGAAGTGGGTCCTCTCTACCCCGACACAAAGTTTGTTGCAATTGAAGGCGGTGTCGGCCTTGACGACAATGTTGCATCTTATGTTATGAAGAGCGAAGAGTCGTTTTACATACTTGGAATAATCGCAGCGAGCATGTCTGAAACTGGTAAAATAGGAATGATAGGCTCAGTTCAAGGCCCTTCTATCATAAAGAAGATGAACGCATTTGAAGACGGCGCACGCACAATAAACCCCGATATCGAGTTTAGTACAGCGTGGACAGAATCATTTGTAGATACTGCAGTTGCAAAAGAAGCGGCAGTAGCGATGATAGAGAACGGTGTTGACGTTATAGCGCATGCCGCAAACGCAGCTGGCAACGGCGCAATCCTCGCCGCTGAAGAGGCTGGTATTTACGCTATGGGCACAAGCTATGATCAGTCACCTATGGCACCTGATACTATAATCATTTCAGATATCACAAACGTAACAATCCTTATGACTGAGATTATTGAGGATATAAACAACGGTGAGTTTAAAGCGCAGGTCAATCATCTTGGTTTTGCAAAGGGCGTTATCGACCTCGCTCCATACAACAACTTCGAAGATATTATCCCAGAAGATGTTAAAGCGCTTGTGCAAGAAACAGTTGACGGCTTTAAAGACGGAAGCTTTGAAATAGTCCGCGACGAAATACTAAGATAGAAACAGTAAATTAAAAGGCGGCCCTTAAAACGGTCGCTTTTTTATACAATAAAGCTACGGAGAATAGCGTGAAAAATCACGCTACCAATTATCTATATGGCCTGCCGTCACAGACGGCAGATGCCTATTTAATCTCCATTCTGTACGGAGATTATTCAAAACTGTTTGTGCTGTGCACAGAATGGAGATTAAAATGTCACTTCTTCGCATGGAGAACATCTCGAAGAAATTCTTTGATGTATATGTAAACAAAGATATAAACTTATCGGTCGAGCGATGCGAAGTTCACGCTCTTCTCGGTGAGAACGGAGCCGGAAAAACCACCCTTATGAACATCCTTTTTGGCATCTATAAGCCCGATGGCGGCGAGATTTTTATTGAGGACAAGAAAGTGTCGCTAAAATCGCCAAGAGATGCTATCGAGAACGGAATAGGAATGGTTTTCCAGCACTTTTCGCTTATCAAAAATATGACAGTTGTCGATAACATTATCCTCGGTTTATCGGATAACAGTTTTATTATCGATAGAAAAAGTGCCGCTTTAAAAATCGAAGAGCTCTCAAAACGCTACCACCTCGCAGTCGACCCTTATAAAAAGGTTTCGTCGCTGTCTGTCGGTGAATGTCAGAGGGTTGAGATATTAAAGGCGCTATATCGTGATGTTCGAGTGCTTATCCTCGATGAGCCGACAGCGGTTTTAACCCCCATTGAAATAAAGGGTTTTTTCGGTGTTCTTAAAGCACTTGCAAGCGAAGGAATGGGCATTATCCTCATAACCCACAAGATGAATGAAATTCTCGAGATAACCGATAAAGTTTCGGTTTTGCGTGACGGCGTGAAAGTAGCAGAGCTTGAAACTGCAAAAACAAACCCCGAAGAGCTATCAAAACATATGCTCGGCCGTGAGCTCAACACCGATTACAACTTTGAGACGGTTTCAACAGAAAAAGAAGCTGTTTTGAAGATAAACAATGTCGGATATGTAAGGCGGCGGAGAAAGACAAGGGTGCTTGAAAACATATCGTTTGAGCTTTTTGGCGGCGAGATTTTGGGTATTGCAGGTGTTGATGGCAGTGGACAAAAAGAGCTTTGTGAGATAATTGCAGGTGTTCGCAGACGTTACGAGGGCGAAGTGGTGTACATTGGCGAAAACATAGATAAACACCGTGCAAAAGAGCGGTTTAAAAGAGGTATTTCCTATATTTCTGACGACAGACAAAACGACGGTCTTATCGGCGATATGAGCGTTTCTGACAACATTTTGCTCCGTGTTTACAACAAAAAACCCTATGCAAAATACAGCGTTATGCGACGCACCGAAATTATGAAAAAAACCGACAAGGCAATAGATAAATACAAGATAAAAACATCCGGCACAGGGGGCGGTAGCGTCTATGCTAAAATGCTCTCGGGTGGCAATCAGCAAAAAATTATCATAGCCCGTGAAATTCGCAAATACTCAAAAGTAGTTATAGCGGCGCAACCTACAAGGGGTCTCGATATGGGCGCTACCGAAGTTGTCCGCAAACGACTTGTTGACCATAGAAACGCAGGAAACTCAGTTATATTGGTATCTGCTGACCTCGAAGAGATTTTGGCACTCAGTGATAGAGTTGCTGTTATCGAGGGCGGTAAAATAGAGAAAATTCTAAACAGAGATGAAGCAAATCTCACAACAATAGGCCTACTTATGGGCGGCGCATTTGTCGAGGAGGGTGTATGAGTATTAAAGAGAGTATTAAAAATATTCTAATAGTTTTGGCGGTTGTTATCGTTGCCACCTCCCTATTCATCATTTCGGCGGGCGCAAATATATTCGACGCTTACGGCAGTTTCATAATGGGGCTTTTAAGCCTTAATGGTATAGGTGAAACTCTTGTTAAAGCGGCTCCGCTAATCCTCACTTCACTCGGTTGTGCGGTTGCGTTTAAAACGGGATTTTTCAACATCGGTGCTGAGGGGCAGTTTTACATAGGCGCACTTGCCGCAACCGCTGTGGCGCTCGCACTCCCTTTTCAAGGTTTCTTAAACACGATGCTATCGATGCTTGCGGCTTTTGTCGCAGGGGGTATTTACGCCGCAATTCCGGCACTTTTAAAGACGAAACTGCAGATATCTGAAGTTATAACAACTATAATGCTAAATTACATAGCGATAAATCTTATAGGTCTTGCGGTTAGAACATTTCTAATGGACCCAGCAGGCTCTGTCCCGCAGTCGGCAAGGGTGGACAGCGCAACAACCCTCCCTCTCCTACTGCTCCCAACAAGGATTAATCTCGGTATTGTTATAGCGCTTATGGCGGTTTTTGTAGTCTGGTTTATTATGGATAAAACAACCCTCGGCTTTGAGATGAAATCAGTCGGATTTAATAACCGTGCCGCTAAAGTTTCTGGTATTTCAATAATAAAAAGCGTTATAATATCAGCGCTTCTCGGCGGCGGACTCGCGGCGATTGCAGGGTCAGTTGAGGTGCTTGGAATACAGAAAAAGCTTGTTGACGGCATCTCCTCCGATGTTGGGTACACAGCGGTTTTAATATCGCTTCTCTGCAAAAACAATCCGCTCTTAGTGGCGATAGTGTCGCTTTTATATGCTGCCCTCTCAGTAGGTGCGGCGACGATGCAAAGGCAGACTGGTGTGCCGTCGTCTATTGTCAATATTATAATGGGACTTGTCGTTATCTTAATTCTCGCCAAAGACTTGTTTGTCGGCAAAAAGGAGGCTAACTGATGGAAATACTTTCAATTGCGTTTTTCACAGCGTTTTTAAGCTCTGCCGTTCGCATGGCGGTGCCGATAGCTTTCGGCGGCCTCGGCGAGGTCTTCTTGCAAAAAAGCGGTGTTTTAAACATCGGTCTTGAGGGTGTAATGCTCGGCGGTGCATTTTGCGCCTATGCCGGTGGCGTTCTGCTCGGGAGCGCTTGGGCAGGGCTTCTCTGCGGAATACTCGGCGGAATAGCGGTCGCCTCTCTTCACGGTCTTCTATCGGTGCGACTTATGCAAAATCAGTCGGTATCGGGTATTGCAATAAACCTATTTATCGTAGGACTCACAAGCTACCTATTTAAAATATTTACAGCTAATGGTCTTGCACAGATAGAAATTATGCCGACTATTAGAATACCTCTTTTAGCGGATATTCCGATTATCGGCGAGGCGTTTTTTAACAAAGATATATTAGCGTATATCTGTTATATCCTCGTAATCGTTCTTACTGTGTTCTATAAAAAGACAAGAACTGGAATGAACTTTGCGGCGGTTGGCGAGAGCAGTAGGGTGTGTGATTCGGCGGGGCTCGATGTCCTCGCTTACAGATACAAAGCAATTCTTGTTAATGGCATACTCGGCGGTGTTGGTGGTGCTTATCTAGTTGTAACACAGCTTGGTGTTTTTAACGACAACATGATAGCAGGGCGCGGATACATAGCCCTTGCAACGGTAATTCTCGGCAGATTTACATCGATTGGCGTTTTCGCTTCCTCGCTTCTTTTCGGAGCTGCAATGGCTATGCAGATAAGACTTCAAGCAGTTGGAATAGAGATACCAAGCCAGGTTTTCGCAATGGCACCATATATCCTAACTCTTATAGCACTTCTGCTAACTGCCGGCAAAAATCAAGAGCCAGCGGCACTTGCAAAACCGTTTAGGCGAGAAGAGAGATAAGCTAGATGTCAGATAGTCAGAGCTTAGAGGGCAGATAGTAGAATAGAATTGAAAAGAAACCCTCCTGTGTGATATACTAATGACAGGAGGGTTTTTTATGAACAATTTATTTAATATAACCGCAACTACTGCCAGTTTTACCTACGATACTTTTTTATCGGTCTATCTACCGCAGATTTTAGCAATTGGGTGGAACATAGTTTTAGCGATTGTCATCCTTTTAGTTGGGCGAAAGATAATAAAAATAGCGACTAAATCGATGTCGAAACTTATGATAAAATTCGATACCGACAAAGGACTTACAAAGTTTGCAACTTCGAGTATTAGTTGGGGACTTTATGCAATACTTATCTTTATACTCGCCGATATCGTCGGAATTCCGACAGCGCAATTTATTGCCGTGCTCGGCTCTGCTGGTGTCGCAATCGGTCTCGCCTTGCAAGGCTCGCTCTCAAATCTTGCGGGCGGTGTTTTGCTGCTCACGATAAAGCCGTTTAAAGTTGGCGACTATATCTCAGAGAGCACCGATAACGTTACAGGCACTGTGACAGCGGTCGATTTATTCTACACAACACTGATAACACCCGACAATCAGATGGTTTTCATTCCAAACGGAAAACTCTCAGCGGCAACTGTTACAAATGTGACCTACGAGCCGACAAGACGTGTTGATTTGTCGCTATCAGTCAGCTACTCAACCGATATTAAAGCGGTGAGGGAGATTATAATTGAAGCTATAAACAGCAGAGAAAAGGTAATAACCCCTGAAAACACCGTCTGCTTTGTTGATAATCTTGCCGACAGCGGAGTGGTGCTTGGAGTTCGCTTTTTCACAAGTGGTGAATTTGTCTACACCGAAAAATGGGAGGCACTCGAGCAGATAAAAGAGCTTCTTGACAAAAACAATATTGAAATTCCGTTCCCACAGCTTGAGGTGCGGATGAAATAAACA
>CAYJJJ010000051.1:7181-14218 GCA_964370465.1 uncultured Oscillospiraceae bacterium | reverse complement strand
AAAAAACACCTTGCTGTAAGCAAGGTGTTTTTATACGTTAACTTAAACTTTAACTTAAACTCAGGCGACCAATTTTAAATCAAAATTCCCCTGGAAATATTTGTTTCCACATCTTTTTGAAATTCAGTTTAAAACTCGATTTTTCCATACAGCGAAACGTTATCTGCATCACTTTTTGGAACTTCTCTTTTTGTCTGGTCGGGTTTTGGTGCGTCGTCGTATCTTGGTTTTCTGTCAAATCTGTCGTTTCTATCGTTTCTTCTACCACCACGGTCGCTGCCGCCCTTGTAAGGAGGTCTGCCGCCTCTTCCGCCACGGTCGTTTCTATCATTTCTTCCGCCACGGTCGTTTCTGCCTCTTTTTTCAAAGGTTTTTATCGGTTTTCCCTTTATGGTGATAACAACTTTTCTCTGTGGGTCTTCACCAACAGAACCCGATGCAACGCCCTCAATCTCTGTTACTGCCGCATGGATAACCATTCTCTCGAAAGGATTCATCGGCTCCAGTGTGCACTGTCTGCCGCTCTCAAGCACTTTTGCCGCCATCTTCTGTGCAAGCTTTGTAAGTGCTATTGTTCTCTTCTCTCTGTATCCTTGGCAGTCGATAGAGATTTTGTAGTATCCTGCATCTCCTCTGTTTGCCGCTAGTGAAGTTAGATACTGTATAGCATCAAGGCTCTCGCCTCTTCTGCCGATTATAACTCCACTCTCTTCTGTTTCGATATCAAAAGTTGCTGTAGTAGGTGTTACCGATACATTTAGCTTATAGCTTTCACCAAGAAGCTCTTTTAAAAGTGAATTTAGGTAATCTTCTGCTCTCTTTGCTTTTTCATCAGCTTTCGGGTCAGCGGTTAGCTCTCTTTTCTCGGTGAGTTCTGGTTTTTTCACTTCTTTTGTAGCTTCTGCTTTTTTCTGTGGTACATTCTGTGCAGCTGGCTCGCTTTTTTTCTCAAATTTCTCTTTTGGCTCTACCTTTTTTGGCTCAGGTTTTTTAGGTTCTGGCAACAGTGAGTAAACACGCACTTTAGCGTCGCTTCCGCCGAAGCCGAACACGCCTTTTTTAGGGAGTGTTATTATCTCAAAATCGCAGTTTTCTCTCTCGAGCCCAAGGCTTTGACAGCCTTTTTCAATAGCTTCTTCAACTGTTTTTGCGCTCTCTATTATCTCTCTCATAGGATTACTCCTTTTCACTATTAGATTCGTTACCGTCTCCATATTTTTGCATATCAAGCTCTCTTGCTTTAGCTAAACGAAGTTTTTCAAGTTCTTTTTGGTTTAAAGTTTTCTCGACCTTCTCGCCGTTTTCAATTACAACAACTGGTTTTGCTTTCGCAGCCTCTTTTGCCTCTTTTTTGCGCGCCTCAACCACTGCAAGGTATTTATCACGGAGTTTGAAAGGGTTATATAGTTTATATATAACAATCTGCTGTAATATACCAAATATATTTGAAGCTATCCAGTAGATACCGATACCAGTTGGTACTTGGAATGTGAAGAAAACGAACATTGCAGATGTTGCATACATTGTGACATTCATACCAGGCATACTGCTTCCAAGAGCAGACATAGGGGATAGCTTTGTCATTATAAGTGTCTGGATAACTGTTGTGACACCCGCAAGGATTGGTACTAATATAAGAATATTAAGTGCAAATGTTGGTGTTTGTGTAAGGTCTATTCCAAGAAATGTAAGCTTAAGTGCTTCAACTTTTGATATGAAATCTGTACCGAGCTCGGTGAAAAGCTCTGGATTCTCTTGAACCGCATTAACTATCGATAGCTGAGGAGTTGTCGCTGACATAGCGAAATCGCTAATGCCTTCTGCTATCTTTTCCGCCTGCTCAATAACATCTGTTGAAAATCTTAGAATGTGTGTTAGTGGTTTGTAAACAACGTCGATAAGTCCAAAAAGGATAGGTAGCTGGATAAACATAGTTGAGCATCCGCCGAACATTGATACGCCTGCTTCTGCATAGAGTTTTTGCTGTTCTTGTGCTAGTTTTTCTCTGTTGTCTTTATACCTCTTTTGAAGTTCATCTATTTGAGGTTTTAACATCGCCTGTTTTATCGATGTTTTATGCTGTTTTATTCCGAGTGGGAAGAGTGCAAGTTTTATTAGAAATGTGAAGATGATAAGTGCTATACCGTAGTTTTGAATAACGGTGTAGCAGAGGTACATAATCCATCCGAGTGGTGTACCGAAAATTTGATAAATAAAATCCATAATTACTCCAAGTTAATCTTTATTTTTAGAAAACAGCCTGTCCGGGACAGGGTCATATCCTCCCCGAAATAGGGGGTTGCATCGCAGCAAACGAATAACTGCAAGAATACTCCCGATAAATGCACCGTGTTTTTCTATTGCCTCTGCGGCATAGGTAGAACAGGTCGGTGTGAACCTGCATCGAGCTCCTAAATTGCCCGAAACATCTCTTTTGTAGCGGTTTATAAGTTTTAAAAGCAAACTTTTCATTCTAAAGCACCTATTTTTTTTAAAGCTTTAACTAAAGCCTTTTGTAAAGTTTGCATCTTAACTTTTCCCGCGGCACTTCTTGCGACAATAACGATGTCCTGATGACTATTTAAACTGTCGCAGTAGGGACGCAGAGCTTCTCTTATAACTCTTCTTGCTCTGTTTCTCAAAACGGCATTTCCTATTTTTTTGCTCGCCGTTATTCCTATCCCCGGTATCGCTTTTTTTGACTTAACGCTATATACCACAACAAAGGGGTTTGCAAACGCAAATTTCCCCTTTTGGTATACTCTTTTAAAATCATTATTTCTTTTTAGTGTTCTTTTAAAAATCATACATCTAAAAATTAAAGACCACACAAAGGTGATCTTTAGATTAAAGGCTCAATTCTTTGCGCCCTTTAGCCCTTCTTCGTGCTAATACTTTTCTTCCGTTAGATGTTCCCATTCTTTTACGGAATCCGTGTTCTTTACTTCTCTGCCTTTTTTTCGGCTGATATGTTCTAAGCATTAAAATATCCCTCCCTTGCGGTGCTTTGCATTTATTTAGTATATAATAACAACTATCCTTTGTCAATAATTTATTTATTTTTCTCTTTCTTTATTATATATTTAGAACTTGTTAAAACCTCTAAAATATGGTATAATATTGACGTAAAAAAACTGTTTGGAGATTTATATATATGTTATCATTTGAAAAAATTTGGGACAGCGTTTTCGGAGTGCTCCAGCGCGATATTCCCATAACAAGTATTGACCTTTTTATAAAAGAAATACTACCTGAGAGCTTTGATGGTGTCACTGCAACTCTTGTTCTCCCCTCCGATTTCCAGCTCGGTATTGTAGAAACAAGATACAAAGATACTATCGAAAAGGCGTTTTTAGAGGTTTTAGGCTTTGAAGTCAAAACCAATTTTATACTAAAGGACGATATAAACATAGAGCTAAATTCAGATGGCTCGGCGGGTGTTGTGCCGAGTGGTGGCTATGATTTTTCATTCGATACCTTTATAACTGGCGAGTCAAACAGATTTGCCCACGCAGCGGCACTTGCTGTTTCAAAAAACCCCTCAGCTACCTATAACCCGCTATTTATCCACGGTGGCTCAGGACTTGGAAAAACACATCTTCTCTCAGCTATAAGCAACGAGATAAAAAAGAACTATCCAAATTTTGTTATTTTGTATGTTAAGAGCGAGGATTTCATGAACGACTTAATCCACGCTATCCAAAACAACACTACTGCCGATTTCCGTGATAAATACCGCTCAGTTGATGTTCTGCTAATGGACGATATTCAGTTTGTCAGCGGCAAAGAGAGTATGCAGGAGGAGCTTTTCCATACATTTAATACCCTCTACCAGAGCGAAAAACAGATTGTTATCACCTCAGATAGACCGCCAAAAGAGATTAAAAGCCTTGAAGAGCGTCTTCGCACCCGTTTTGAGTGGGGACTGCTTGCGGATATAGCTCCACCTGATTTTGAAACAAGGGTTGCTATTATTAAGCGCAAGAGTGAGCTTTTATCCCTTGCCATAACAGATGAAATAGCGTCGTTTATAGCAACTAAACTCAAAAGCAATATACGTCAGCTCGAAGGAGTTGTTAAAAAGATAAAAGCCTATAATGAGCTATCGGGACTTATTCCAACAGTTGCACTCGCACAGATGGCTGTCCACGATACCATATCAGAGGATTTCCCCGCAACAGTTACTATAGATAAGATAATTTCAGAAGTTGCAAGAACCTTTGCAACCTCCCCCGATAGTATACTTAGCAAAAACCAGTCGGCGGCAGTGAGCAATGCAAGGCAGGTCACCGCTTACATTATAAGAGAAGTCACCGGAATGAGCGTTTCAGATATCGGCGAGGAACTCGGGCGCGACCATTCTACTATTGTATATAACCTTCAAGTGATGGAAAAAAAGATGAAAAAAGACAGTTCACTTCGCTCAACTGTAGAGGATATAATTAAAAATATCAAGGGTCTTTAATTTTCAACAAATTTTCAGTTTTAAACAGAAAATTTTAAACATCTTCCACGGAAAAATAAATCCCTCGAATTTTCAAGAGATTTTAAACAAAAAAAACGTCGATTTTCAGCGCTGTATTTTTCAGATTATTAAAAGGGAAATTGTCGTTTTAAACAATTTTAACACCCCCTACTGCTACTGCTACTTATACATATATTTATATGGTGAAAAAATATAATTTATTACAAAAAGGAATAATTTTATGGAATTTATTGTTGATAGAGTATCGCTGTTTGAAAATGCCTCAAATGCGGGGCGTGCCGCACTTTCAAAATCAGCGGTCTCTTCCCTTGAGGGTCTTTTAATAAAAACAATACCCGGTGGTGTTTCTATAACAGGATATGATTTGGAGATGGGAATTATAACCTCTCTTCCCTGCAAAGTTTCAGGAGAAGGAGAAGTTGTTATCTCTTCCCGTCTTTTTTGCGATATACTCCGCAAAATGAATTCTGAAACAGTAACCCTTAAAACCGATAATAATGAGCTTATAATAGACGGTGGAAATAGCCATTTTAAAATTATTTATACAGACAGTACCGATTACCCTGAAATTGCCGATTTTGATATAACAACAACTTTCGATATAAAGGGCGATATACTCCGCTCGATGATTGACGAAACACTATTCGCAGTTGCTGCAAACGACCAAAAGGCGGTTTATACAGGTTCTCTATTTGAATTATCCCCCGATAAACTTCGCATTGTTTCAGTTGATGGATTTCGTCTTGCTATGAGAGATGAAAAAATAGAGAGTGATATGAATGCATCTTTTATAGTCCCTTCAAAAACCCTCTCCGACCTCTCGAAGATGATAGGGGACGACGATACCGTTTCTTTCTCGGTCGGGCGAAAAAATGTTGCTATATCGTTTGGAGTTTATAAGATTATTAGCAGACTGCTTGACGGTGTCTTTTTAGATTATGAGCACACTATACCAAAAGAGAGCACCACTGAAGTTTATGCCGATACAAAAGAGTTTATCGATGCTATTGATAGAACTTCTCTTTTAATAACAGACAGACTTCGCTCACCTCTTCGTGTCGAGTTTTTGCAGCGAGAGATAAAAATGAGCTGTATAACCTCTATGGGTAGTGCTTCTGATAATCTACCTTGCAAAGCAGAAGGTAATGAGCTTATGGTCGGTTTTAACAACAAATATCTGCTAGATGCTCTAAAGGCATGCGGATGCGAAACGGTGAAACTATCGCTTAATCAGTCAACCTCTGCTGTTAAAATAACAAGTGATGAGAAAAATAACTTTTTGTACTTAATTCTTCCTGTAAGGCTTCGGGTGGACGGATGAAAATAGAGATAACTACCGAGTTTATAAAGCTCGATTCTCTGCTTAAATTCGCATCTCTCGTAGGAAGTGGTGGCGAGGCTAAAGAGGTTATATTAGAGGGTCTTGTTTTGGTTAATGGTGAAACCGAACTTCGACGAGGAAAAAAGATAAAAAGTGGCGATATAGTTGAGTTTGATAATGAGATAATAGAGGTTTTATAGTTTGCGAATCGACAGAGTTTTTATAAAACATTTTCGAAATATAGAAAACTGCGAGTTTTTTCCAGCAGCTGATATAAATATATTTTTAGGTGAGAACGCACAGGGAAAAACAAATATTGCAGAAGCCGTTTGGATAATGACAGGAGCGCGCAGTTTTAGAACCTCAAAAGATAAAGAGATGATCCCTTTTTTAAAGGAGAGCTTTGAAATCGGGTGTGATTTTTTTGCGGCAGACAGGGAGCAGAGCTTAAAACTGCATTATGTTGCAGGGCGAAGTTATAGCATAAACAAAATAGAAAAAAAGAAGATAGTAGAAGTTGCTGGCAACTTTTGTGCAGTTTCTTTCTCACCAGCCCACCTCGAGCTTGTAAAAAAAGCGCCGAGTGAGAGGCGAGAATTTATAGATAGCGCTATCTGCCAGATAAAACCATCTTATATAACAACAATTAGAAGATACAAACGCGCGCTACTTCAGCGAAATGCGATGCTAAAAAGCGAAAACAAAGAGGCACTTTTTGTTTTTGATGAGGTGGTAGCAACCCTTTGTGCAGATATAAATAGAGCACGGTGCGACTATCTCGCAAGACTCGAAGAGAGAGCATCTGAAATTCTCTTAAATATGGGTGGCGAAGAGCTAAAACTCAGCTACTCAAATGAAAACTGCGATAAAGATGGGTATATTGCTCTATTTAATAAGGCAATGCAGAGCGATTTAATCTATAAAACAAGTTCAGTCGGGGCGCACAGAGAAGATATCGAGATAAAAATTGGTGATAAGAGCGCTAAGAGTTTTGCAAGCCAGGGACAACAGCGAAGTATAGTTCTCGCTCTAAAACTTGCAGAAGGCGAAATATTAGCCACTGAAAAAGGTGAGAGCCCTGTTTATATACTCGATGATGTACTCTCAGAGCTCGATAAAAACAGAAGAGAATTTATATTAAATAAACTGCAAAACTGCCAGGTATTTATTACATGTTGCAACCTAAACGATATAAAAAAAGCATATAGGGGCAAAGTTTTTTTGGTAGAT
>CAYJJJ010000051.1:0-7081 GCA_964370465.1 uncultured Oscillospiraceae bacterium | reverse complement strand
TTGCAACCTAAACGATATAAAAAAAGCATATAGGGGCAAAGTTTTTTTGGTAGATAATGGGAAAATAGAAGAGAAGGTGTAGGGAATGCACTGTGGGCATTGCGAAAAAACACTAGTCATATAGTAGGGGCGTTCACTGGACGCCCGTGGGAGAGAAATAAACAGAGTCCAGAAACTCCAGATATCAGAGTGCAGAAAACAAAATTTAGAAAAATATAGTAGGGAATCCACCAAGTGCAAACCGTAAAAATACCTGTTATAAATTAGAATCAAACGGGTTTAAATATCTGTAATCCTTTTGGCAAGAGCAGAGCCACCTCCATACAAAATAAAAATAAAGGAAAAAAATTATGTATCTTCATTTAGGGCGAGAAACGCTTGTTATGACAGGCGATATTATAGCAATTCTCGATATAGATAAAGCGACAATTAAAAAAGATAGCAGAGATTTTCTAAAGCGAGCTACAAACAGAGGGGATGTTATAAACGTCACCGATGAGCTTCCAAAATCATTTATTATAACCGATGAAAAGGTTTATATATCGCAACTCTCCCCAACAACCCTTAAAAAGCGAAGTTTTTCATTTAAGGGTTAATAAATAAAAAATTCTACCGCAATTTGCGGTTTAATATAGGGCAAAGTAGAAATAAAAAGATAAAATTTATAAAATTATAGCTTTTTATTCTTCGCATTCTGTCAAAAGATGGCAGAGAAACCGAGATAAAGATTGGAGAAAAAAGAATGTCTTTTACCGAAAACAAGTACGATGAAAATCAAATACAGGTGCTCGAGGGTCTTGAAGCTGTTCGCAAAAGACCCGGTATGTATATCGGAACAACTGGCCCCAGAGGGCTTCACCACCTTGTATATGAGATAGTTGATAATAGTATCGATGAGGCGCTCGCTGGCTTTTGTGGCAACATAAAGGTTTCTATTTTAGAGGGAGATATTATCGAAGTTATCGATGATGGTCGTGGTATTCCTGTTGGAATTCACCCGAAACTAAATCTTCCGGCGGTTACCGTTGTCTTCACAGTGCTACATGCCGGCGGTAAATTCGGCGGCGGCGGATACAAGGTTTCAGGCGGTCTGCACGGAGTTGGCTCGTCTGTTGTTAATGCGCTATCCGAGTGGCTTGTTGTTGAGATAAAGGACGGAACTAAAATATATACCCAGCGTTTTGAGCGCGGTGTTGCGGTGACTGATTTGCAGGTTATCGGCAAAACAGAAGAAACTGGCACAAAGGTTACCTTTAAAGCTGACCATAAAATATTTGAAGAAACCGTTTACGAGTATGAAATTCTCGAAAACAGACTTCGCGAGCAGGCATTTCTAAACGCTGGTCTTTCAATTGAGCTTACCGATAAAAGAGCCGGCAGCGAGCAGGGTGAAAATCTATTTTATGAGGGCGGAATTAAGAGCTTTGTAAAGTATCTTCACAAGAAAAAAGGCCTTGAGGGACTTCATTCCTCTGTAATTTATCTAAACGGCGAGCAAGGAACTGCTACCGCTGAAATTGCACTGCAATATAACGATAGCTACAACGAGGTTATCCTCTCGTTTGCAAATAATATAAACACTATCGAGGGCGGAACCCATGAAGTCGGCTTTAAAAACGCTCTAACAAGGGTTATTAACGACTATGCAAGGGGCAAAAAATTCCTAAAAGAGAACGATAAAAACCTCTCGGGTGAAGATGTTCGTGAGGGAATGACAGCTATTGTTTCTGTTAAACTCGAAGAGGCACAGTTTGAGGGACAGACCAAGGGAAAACTCGGAAATACCGAGATAAGAGGTCTTGTCGAGGGGGTTATAAGCGATAAGCTCGGAACATTCCTCGAGGAAAACCCATCTGTTGCAAAGGTTATTTTAGAGAAGGCGCTCGGAGCACAGAGAGCAAGGGAAGCGGCAAGGAAAGCTCGAGAGAACACAAGGAGAAAATCGGCGCTTGAAGCTGGTAGAATGCCCGGTAAACTATTTGATTGCCAGGAAACAGATGCTCTTCGAACAGAGCTATATATAGTCGAGGGTGACTCGGCGGGAGGTAGCGCAAAAGAGGGACGCGATAGAAAGTTCCAAGCGATTTTGCCACTGTGGGGCAAGATGCTAAACGTTGAGAAAGCGAGAATTGACAGGGTTTATGGCAATGAAAAGCTTATGCCTGTTGTTACCGCTCTCGGTTGCGGAATTGGCGATGATATAGACCTTTTAAAGATAAGATACGGTAAAGTTGTTATCATGGCGGATGCCGATGTCGACGGAAGCCATATCAGAACACTACTTTTAACCTTCTTCTTTAGATTTATGCGACCAGTTGTTGAGGCGGGACATATATTCATAGCTCAACCACCGCTATTTAAAATAGCTAAGGGTAAAGAAGTTCGCTATGCTTATGATGATATGCAGAGGGATTTATATATAAGAGAGCTTGAGAGCATTGAAGCTGTTGCGAAAAATAAGATAGATATTCAGCGCTACAAAGGTCTTGGAGAGATGGACGCAGAACAGCTTTGGGAAACAACAATGGATCCTGATAACAGAATTATGCTTCAAGTAACTATGGAAGATGCTATTAAGGCAGACGAAACATTCACGATACTTATGGGCGATAAAGTTGCACCGCGAAAAGAGTTTATCGAGAAGAATGCAAAGTATGTCAAAGAGCTTGATATATAAGGGGAGAAGAGGAGAATTATGTTTAATGAGGGAAACAAGGTAATTCCTGTCGATATAAAAAAGGAGATGGAGAAAAGCTATCTCGCCTACTCTATGTCGGTTATCGCAGGTAGAGCTCTACCTGACGTTCGGGACGGATTAAAGCCTGTTCACAGAAGAATTATCTACACTATGTATCAAGCGGGACTAACTCCCGATAAAGCTTATAGAAAATCAGCTACCACCGTCGGTGATGTGCTTGGTTCGTACCATCCACACGGTGACAGCTCGGTTTACGATGCGCTTGTCCGTATGGCGCAGAAGTTCTCACTTCGCTATACTTTAGTAGATGGTCACGGAAACTTCGGTTCGGTCGATGGGGACCCACCGGCGGCTTATAGATATACTGAGGCTCGTATGTCGAAGATGGCATGTGAGATTATTGCCGATATCGAGAAAGAAACGGTCGACTATAAACCAAACTACGACGACTCTAAAAAAGAGCCTGTTGTTTTGCCATCTCGTTTTCCAAACCTTTTGGTAAATGGTAGTACTGGTATTGCCGTTGGTATGGCTACAAATATCCCACCGCACAACCTAAACGAGGTTATTGATGGTGTTACAATGCTAATCGATAACCCTGATGCTGGTGTTTTAGAGCTTATGGATATCATAAAAGGGCCTGATTTTCCAACTGCAGGTATTATTATGGGTCAGGCTGGTATTCGTGCCGCTTATGCTACAGGGCGAGGCAAGATAACCCTTCGCGGTCGTGCCGAAATAGAAGAGTGGAAAAATGATAGATACAGAATTGTTATAACTGAAATTCCATATATGGTAAACAAGGCAAGACTTGTTGAGAATATAGCCGACCTCGTTAAAGAGAAGAGGATTGAGGGTATTACTGACTTGCGTGATGAGTCGGACAGAAACGGTATGTCGATAGTTATCGAGCTTCGCCGTGATGCAAACCCACAGGTTGTATTAAATAAGCTATATACCTACACTCAGCTTCAAGATACTGTCGGCGTTATTATGCTTGCCCTATCAAACGGTATCCCAAAGGTTATGACACTGCGTGAGATGCTCAGTGAATATCTTGATTTCCAAGTTGAGATTATAACCAGAAGAGTTACTTATGATTTGCGCCGTGCCGAAGAGAGAAAACATATTCTCGATGGTTTAAAAATTGCACAGGATAATATCGATAGAGTTATTGCGATTATCCGTGGTAGTAAGGACAACAACGAGTCGCGCCCGAAACTTATGGAGGAGTTTTCACTCACCGAAATTCAGGCAAACGCAATTCTTACAATGCAACTCGGTCGTCTGTCGTCACTTGATAGACTAAAAATCGAAGATGAGCTTGAGAGCATTAAGGCGAAAATCGCAGAATATATGGCTATTCTCGCCGATGATGACAGAATTCGAGGTATCGTTCGTGATGAGCTATCTGAAATAAAGAGAAAATTTGGCGATGCTCGTAGAACAGAGATTCAAGCGGTTTCAGGCGAAGTTGATATTGAAGACTTAATCGAGCGCGAGGACTGCATTGTAACCCTCACCCATTTTGGATACATCAAGCGCCAGACTGTTGATAGCTATAGAACACAGTCGAGGGGCGGTGTCGGCGTTACTGCGATGACAACGAGGGAGGACGATTTTGCCTCCGAGCTTTTCGTTGCAAATACCCACGATTATATCCTGTTCTTCACATCAAAGGGTCGAGTTTTGCGGCTTAAATGCTATGAAATTCCGGCGGCGGCGAGAACAGCTAAGGGTAGTAATATAATTAATCTGCTCCCACTTGAAACAGATGAGCGGATTAAAAGTGTTATTAAGGTTTCGCAGTTTGATGATGAGCATAATCTGATGTTTGTCACTAAAAAGGGAATTATCAAGAGAACAGTTCTCTCGCTCTACAATACTGCTCGTAAGGGCGGAATAATAGCGCTTACTGTTGACCCGGGCGATGAGCTCTGCGCTGTCCGCAAGACAAACGGCAGAAACGAGCTTATAGTTGCCACCAAAAAGGGTATGGCGATTAAATTTAAAGAGGATGACGTCCGCCTAATGGGCAGACTTGCAAGGGGAGTGAAAGCGCTTAACCTTAAAGCAGATGACGAGGTTATCGGGCTTTGCCGTGTTCGTGCTGACGCAACACTGCTAACAGTAACCGAAAAAGGACTTGGCCGCCGCTCTGACCCATCTGAATACCGCTTGATTTCAAGGGGCGGTAAGGGCGTTACAAACTACAAGGTAAATGAGAAGAGCGGAGATGTTGCAGGCATTATTATGGTTGACTCGGGTGACGGTATCATTATGATTACCGATGCTGGTATTATCATAAAAATTGAAGCAGACAGCATCAGCCGCCAGAGCAGAACAGCTAAGGGTGTTCGTGTTATGAGGGTTGCCGAGGGTAGCATTATCGCAACAGTTGCGAGAACTCCAAAAGAGGACGACAATGCAGATGTTGATGGCGATGTGAGTAATGAGGCAGAGGTTTCCACAGAAGAAACAACAGTTGTTGAAACTTTAGAGGAAACAGAAGTTTTAGCAGAAATAAATGAGGAAAATGAAGATGAAGAGAATTAAATTTTTATTGTTGGCTTTAGTTTTATCACTCGCAGTTGTGGTATCAGCTTGCGGTGGGGACAATTCAGAGAGCAGTAGCTCTAGCGAGGACAGCGGTGTTGTTACCCCTGATGACGGCGGAGTCGTAGCTCCCGATGAGGGTGGCGGCGATATGTCGAGCGACGGCGGAATGGCGGAGCTGGGCGGAGATCCTGTTGGCGGCGGTGTTCAGGTTGTAAATCCGCTTATCGCTTTTGATACCCTCGAAGAGGCGCAGGCAGACGCTGGATTTGAGTTTGTGGTTGATGAGAGCAAACTTCCAAGCAGTTTTATGGTAGAGTATTACCAGACAATCGACTCACAGGTTATTGAAATTGCCTATACCGACGATATCGGAATTGAATCGACAAATATAACATATCGCAAGGGCGCAACCCCTGATATCTCGGGATACTATATGGAAGAGGGATATGAGGTAGAGGAAGTAACAGTCGGAGAAATGGCAGTTACAATAAGCACTATGCCGAATGTAACATCGGTTGCAGAGTGGTTTGACGGCGAGTTCTACTATGTTATCTACTCATCAAAGGAGCTACCAGATGATATGATGATGCAGTTTATTGAAGGTGCGATTTAGCAGATTAGAGATTAGCGGTTAGGTGTTAGGGATTGGAGATTAGTAGGGACAGGGCTCTGCTCTGTACGCATAAAAATATAAACGGACAGTGAAAGCTGTCCGTTTAGTGCGTTATGGGATAGTTTATTAGAGAATAGGTGTTAGAGATTAGAGTTAGAAATTAAGGTGGCTTCTTGCGGGCGACAATAGTAGAGATGAGCAGTGAATATAATAGTTCATAAAAATTGTGTAAACGAATAGGACTAAATCAATCCAAAATTATTGCCGTGACAATTCGGTACGAGATTGGTGCCCACATCTACTCGAATTATAGTTTTATTTAGAATATTTAAAGACTGTTTCTATAGTTAGCTTTAACGTATATATAAAAAAGCCTTATAATAATGTCCGACATATCATCTTGTAATTTAAAACCGCTTTCTATAAATAAATTATATAACTCATTGTCGGGTGAAAGAAAAGAATTTCTAATAGATGTGCCAAGTCCAAAATGGTAGTAAGTAAGCATATAGTATTCAGCTTCAATAAACTCCTCAAATTCTTCCGTGCTAAAGAATTTCACTATTTCAGGAAAAATCTTATATATTTCAGATATTAATTGCATAAATCCACCTCGATACGTTTATATAACGTATTATATCGCCAGAATAATGTTAATGTCAAGTAAAATACATTATATTGACGTGAGGCGTTATGAAAAAAATTGATTTCTCGGGTAATAAAAATATTGTTGGTGAGATAGTTCGCAAAAGCAGAATTGAAAAACGATTGAGCCAAGGTGAGCTTGCCGCAAAACTGCAAACTGTGGGTGTTAATATTGACCAGCAGATGATAAGTAGGATTGAAAATAATCTTCGAATTGTGACTGATTATGAGATGTTTTTGTTGTTTGCACTGTTGGAGGTAAATATCGAAAATGTATTTATCGATTTTAAGGAAAAATTTTTAAAATAGGGTTTTGGTTCTGATTTAACTTCTGAGCGCTGATTCTGATTTTGCCGCTTGGTTTCTGTCTACTGGATTTTGGTGGCTGTCTTCTTGGGGGTTGTCTTCTGGGTTGCTCGCCCGCGGCGAAAACGCATTTATGCGTTTTTCGGCGCACAGCGCCTGCGACCTTCGGTCGCCGCCGCGGGCGGGCACCCCAAAACTCCCACACCCCCAAAACTCCCACACCCCCAAAACTCCCACACCCCCAAAACTCCCACACCCCC
>CAYJJJ010000050.1:2246-14451 GCA_964370465.1 uncultured Oscillospiraceae bacterium | reverse complement strand
AAACCGATGTGCGAGAAATGCAAAATAATTAAACGCCACGGTAAAATAATGGTTATCTGTATAAACCCGAAACATAAGCAAAGACAGGGTTAATTTTGGAGGTGTAAAATAATGGCACGTATTGCCGGAATAGATTTACCCAGAGATAAAAGGGTCGAGATAGGCCTTACCTATATCTTTGGAATAGGACTAAAATCGTCACAGACGATTCTAAAAGACACAGGGATTAATCCCGATACAAGAGTTCGTGACCTAACTCCTGATGAGGAAACACTCATCCGTGAATATGTTGACAAACATTTCGATGTTGAGGGCGATCTTCGCCGTAACGTTGCTCTAAATGTTAAAAGACTTGTAGAGATTGGATGTTACAGAGGTATCCGTCATCGTAAAGGACTACCAGTTCGTGGTCAGAGAACAAAAACAAACGCAAGAACACGCAAGGGTCCGAAGAAGACAATTGCTAACAAGAAGAAATAAGGAGGACATTAGAATATGGCTAAAACAGCAAAAAAGACTGTTCGTCGCCGCCGCGAGAAGAAAAATATCGAGCGTGGTGCAGCACATATACAGTCAACTTTTAACAACACAATAGTTACTATGTCGGATGTCCAGGGCAATGTCCTCTCATGGTCAAGTGCAGGTGGACTCGGATTCCGTGGTAGCAAGAAATCAACTCCGTTCGCTGCTCAAAGCGCTGCTGAAACAGCTGCTAAAGCTGCTATGGAGCACGGACTTCGCACAGTAGAAGTTTACGTTAAGGGCCCAGGTCCTGGACGTGAGGCTGCTATCCGTGCGCTTCAGTCTGCAGGTCTTGAAATCAGCATGATTAAAGATATTACTCCAGTTCCGCACAACGGTTGCCGTCCTCCGAAAAGAAGACGTGTATAATTAATATAGGAGGTGTAAAGATGGCAGTTAATAAACAACCAATACTTAAAAGATGTAAAGCTTTAGGAATTAGCCCAATGGTTATGGGAATCGATAAGCAATCAAAGAGAAACCAAGAGCAGGGAAACAGAAGAAGAAAACTCAGCGAGTACGGTTTACAGCTAAAAGAGAAACAGAAGGTTAAATTTATCTACGGTATTCTCGAAAAACAGTTCCGTCATCAGTTTGAGCTTGCTCAGAAAAAATCAGGTCTTGTTGGTGAAAACCTACTTGTTTCATGCGAGAGAAGACTTGACAATGTTGTTTTCAGAATGGGTCTTGCAAGCACTCGTCGTGAGAGCAGACAGCTCGTTTCACACGGTCACTTCTCAGTAAACGGCAAGAGAGTTGACATCCCTTCATTCAAAGTTTCGATTGAAGATGTTATCTCACTTCGTGAGAAGAGCAAAAAAAGCCCAAAATTCAAAGAGATAACCGAAACAAACAGAGGTAGAGTAGTGCCACTTTGGCTTGATATGAATAAAGACGAGCTATCAGCTAAAGTTTCAAGACTACCAAACCGTGCTGATATCGACTTTGAAGTTGAAGAGCAGCTCATAGTTGAGTTATACTCGAAATAATCTATAATGATTTTATGGATTTCGTATATTAAAGGGAGGGTTATACAGTGATAGAGATAGAAAAACCCAATATCGAAACAGCAGAAATTAATGAGGACGGATCGTTTGGTCGTTTTGTGATTGAGCCGCTTGAGCGCGGATACGGAACAACTCTTGGAAACAGTCTTCGCAGAGTTCTACTATCTTCACTTCCGGGCGTTGCAGTTATGGCTGTCAGCATTGACGGTATACTGCATGAGTTTTCAACTGTTCCTGGCGTTAAAGAAGATGTTACTGATATTATTCTAAATATCAAAAATATCAGAGCTAAGCTTTTCTGTGAGGGAACTAAGACGGTTTATATAAATGCCGAAGGACCATGTGTCGTTACGGCGGGCAGTATTAAAACCGATGCCGAAGTTGAGATATTAAAGCCCGACACACATATCGCAACTCTTGCTGAGGGTGCTAAGCTTTCAATGAAGCTAACACTCGGCAGTGGACGTGGATATGTTACAGCAGAGAAAAATAAGCAAGCTGCGGCAAACATTATTGGTGTTATCCCGGTCGACAGCATCTATTCACCTGTTTACAAGGTGAATTACACTGTTGAGAACACTCGTGTAGGTCAGATTACAGACTTTGATAAGCTGACTCTCGATGTTTATACCGACGGCACTATAAATGCTAAAGAAGCTGTTTCACTCTCTGCAAAAGTTCTTTGTGAGCACCTAAACCTCTTTGTTAACCTATCAGAAGAAATCGGTACTACCGAGATTATGATTGAAAAAGACGACAAAGATAATAGCAAAGTGCTAGAGATGACAATAGAAGAGCTCGATCTTTCAGTTCGCAGTTTCAACTGCCTGAAGAGAGCTGGAATTAACACAGTCGAGGATTTGATTAATAAGTCCGAAGAAGATATGATGAAGGTTAGAAACTTAGGACGCAAGTCGTTTGAAGAGGTTCTCTCAAAACTTCGTGGTCTTGGATTTAATCTCGTCAGTGAAGACAAATAGCGTTAGGAGTGTATTAAATGCGTAAACTTGGTAGAGCTACCGATGCGAGAATTGCTATGCTTCGTGCTATGGTTACCTATCTTATCGAGAACGGCAAGATAGAAACAACCGTAACAAGAGCAAAAGAAGTTCGCAACGAAGCTGAAAAAATGATAACAGTTGCAAAAAAAGGTACCTTACATGCAAAAAGACAGGTTTTCTCATACATCACAAAAGAGGATGTTGCTAAAAAACTTATCGATATTACATCGCTACAGTATGCAGAGAAAAACGGTGGGTACACAAGAATTACTAAAATAGGCCCAAGACGTGGCGACGCCGCTGAAATGGCAATTTTAGAGCTTATATAACTGTTTAAATTAAAGAGCCTCTGGATTTTATCTCCAGAAGCTCTTTTTTTGTTGTTGAAAACCCCTTGAAATGATGAAAAAAGGCGACAATTATAGATGCATTTTTTGTTCATAAAAAATTAATATTTTGAAAGACTAATTCTCTGACGGTTGAATCGTAGATAAAGTAACCGAAGTTAATAGTAGTAAAACATTTAATCAAGAATTTTATAACTAATAGATATACATTAATTAAGTTATGTAGTAAAGCGGTTTAAATTATATTAATGATAATTATTATTGACATTGTTGGTTTGTTGATATATACTGTAATCAAACAAGAAAGATTAAAAAAATTATTTAATAATATGATTTTCTTATTTTGTTGAAATAAAAAAACAGGAGGGTTAAGATGAGAAGTTATACAACATTTGATTTACAGTACGCACATAGGTTTTATGGTTTTAAAGGCGAAGCGCAGTATCTGCATGGGCATACAGGATATTTAACAATTGAGGTTGAAGATTCGGTAAATATGGGAGTTAACATGGTATACCCATGTAATGAAATTAAAAAAATAGCTTGGGATGTTCTGAAAAACTTTGATCATTCGCTGATACTTCGTGAAGACGATCCACTTCTACCGGCAATACTCAAAGTTTACGAAGAAACCGGCCTTAAAGATGGAACACCTCAAAATCAAATGAAAGGGCCAGCATTTAAAACAGAGCTTGCAACTGCTTATCCCGAGAGCAGACTCGTTGTAACAAAAGAAACAATGACTGTTGAGGGTATGATTAAAATAGTATACGCACTGCTAAAAGATAAGCTCAATATTGCGAAACTAACATTTACAAGTGGTGTAAATGCAGCGAGTGAAGTTTATGAGCCAAGCAACGATATCGACAGATGCCCTCTATGCGGCATAACTATGGGTGAAAACGGAGTTTGCCCAAAATGTGGATATAAGAAATAAAGATAACTTACAAAAGAATTTTTAGGGGTGGCTTAAAGCTGCCCCTATTTCTTTAGTGGTTTGGTTTAGCTTTTCACTCTATAGCTATATTTTCAGGCTATTCTCTGATTTATGATACCCTAAGACTTGAAGGCGAGCCGCCAAGTGAACTAAGTGACTTCTCGGGGGCTTCTGTGCCAATATGGTTTTAAATGTTATCGATAATTTAGCGTCGACCCCGCCCGCAGTAAACGCACAAAGTGCGTTTATCGCCACTTTAGTGGCGATATGGCGGTTTTGAAAAACCGCCACTGCGGGCGCTGCGAGGGGGATGCGTGAAAAAAGTCATTTGCAGATGGAGAGAACTTGAAGTGGAAAATTGCGATTAATAGGCAATAATCATAAAGTAGAACAAATTTAGCGAAAAAATAGGGACTATCCCAAAAGATAATCCCTATTAATAGTAGTTTGAATTTTAGGTTGCACAGTGAAACTTTAAAAATAAGACTTTAGCAGTAAAATGAAATCAAATAATAAACTATTCCTGTGCAACATGCGCTGTCATAAACTCTATCCATTTTTCACGAATTTCCTCTTCGCTACTACTCACCCTTGTGAGGGTATAGTCGCTAAACAAATTTTGAGTTGAGCTTCCTGTTCGGTATGTCATAGTGTCGCCAGATAAATTGTAGGTGTCTTCTCCAGCATAACTGTTAGAAATTAGTGCTCCTGTACTATCAATAAGGAACCAATTTCCAGTTGAGCGAACACTATCGGCAGAAACCGTTGTAAACCCTTCGTTTTTAAAAGCAACAGCTCTATAGTTATCATCATAATCAGCAGGGGACATGCTCGGTCTAAATTCCATAAACATAACAGTGTATGGCTCGGTGGAGGTGGCGAGTGCCGCTATCGTTATCGGAGCACCTGTCTCATCATTTGTGCCCTCCCAGATACCCGCCCACGGAGCATCAAAGCTCCACTGCATATCAGCTAAAACTTCTACGATTGGCTCTGGTGGGGGCGGTGCGTCGCCGACACGATGGAAAAAGGTGCTTGTAAAAATGTTTACGCCATCTATCGATAAAGCGACCGCCATAGTATCATTATTTACAGAAGATGCACGAATCTCATCGACTGAGTTTCCGGCGATGTAGCTATTCCATGTGTTGGAAGAGGCGTCAAAAAATTCTGTCGAGCCATCTGTATCGGTGAAAAGTGCAGTATAATTATCATAAATAACAATCTGTCTACCGTCTTGGTCTTCCCATGTTCCTACCCAGTCGGTATCGAGCTGTGGTGGATTTTCGGGTTGTGGCGTTGGCTCAACGATTTGCTCATCTGCCCTGTAAAACTCGGTCGGAGCAAATATATGCTCACCATTAAGCATGAATTCTGCAAACATCGTGTTGTGGTCATAGGTAATCGCCTCTAAATAGTGGAGGTCACCTGTTAAGATTCCTCCGCCTGCAGTGAAAACATCGTCTATCTCAAAGAGCTTACCGAGATACATAACAAACTCGCCGCCCTCATAATAGCCAACAGACATATCGCTGTTAATATAAAATTCTGTATTGATATTTGAGTTTATTGGCTTCCAATTTCCAACCCACCAACTTATCTGTTCATCAGAAACTCTGTAATAGTAAGTATTAGATCGGTTATCTAAGAATGTTCCATCTTCGTATTTGAATGTTAGCACAATACTGTCCATCGAGGAGGCACGGGATTCTAATGTGAGAGTATTGCCATCGGTGTCTTCACCTTCAGAATAATGGTAGATATTGTATATTGAATACATATCAAACTCGCTAACTTCTCCGAGTGTATTTTTAATAGTTACCGAGTAATCGGAGTGAATGGTAATCTGCGAGCCATCGCCTGCCTGCCAACTATCAACCCAGTAGTGGTCAGTCACACGGCGAAACTCACCAAGTGAGGTGCGCTCACCAGAAGTACCCACAAGGTAAACAGCTAAACTCTCCGTCCCAAAGTTTCTTTCATTTATTGATACGACAATTTGTGATGTCGGGTAATCCCCCTCCTGGGGGATATCGAGCGCATGTCCGTGAATACCATCAAGATACTCCGCTCCAGTATAAACGGTTAAATTTCCATTTCGGGTAAGTGCCATATTATGGTCAAAGTCGATTTCCAGAGTCGTCCCACCTGGCCCCTCCCAGCTTCCTATCCAAAACACGGCAAGAGGGTCAGGCATTCCAAACTCTCCTGTTGTCGACGGGGTGTCTGGCGCTGAAAATGCTGATACAGCAACAATACCAACCGCAACAGCGCTCAGCAAAAGGGCGACGTTTCTGCTCATGCCCTCTCTTTTTCTGCGTTTTTTGCGCTTTTCGGCTTGTTCATCGGCTTTTTTTTGTATCGTTGTACTCGCTCCCTCGAGTGTTTTGTGTTCAAACTCTATCGGTTGCTGCGAGTCTTTTGGGATATAATATTCGTTATCTTTCATAACTGTCCACTACTTTGCAACTTGAATTTCATTTGAGTGCGGAACGCCCATTCCAGCCGCTTGAAGATGCACTTTAAGCGTCCAGTTTACAGCACGTGCGGCATCAAAGCGATCTTTCTCGCTGACACTTGCACTCACTCTTAACACAACGCCCTCAGAGGTGAACTCCTGAACACCCAAAAACTGGGGAACACTCTTAAACATATCTGGATTTTGAATTTGGAGACCCTGCATAGCTACTAAAACTACATTTCTTGCCGCTTCCAAGTCGGCAGAATAAGGGATACTGATATCACAGATAGCGTAGCTATTATCATTTGATAGGTTAATGATGTTTCTTATATCGCTATTATTGAAAATCTTCTCATTCTCACCAACATCTTTGAGGTTTGTTGTGCGAAGACCAATATAAGTTACCTCGCCGCGAAATCCATCAATCTCGATAACGTCGCCAATATTAAACTGGTTTTCAAAAATCATAAATGTTCCTGTAACAATATCAGCAATAAGGCTCTCAGCACCAAAACCGATTATCAGAGCGAGTATTCCAGCGCCTGCAAACAGTGTGGTAACATTAACACCGAGCAGACTAAGCGCCCAGAAGATGCCTACAATTACAATAATATATTGCACAGCGCTCTCTGAAAGGTTTTTAAGCGTTTGTCCACGAGGGGATTTTGGTTTTACAAGACCTAGTGTAAAGAGCAAAAGTTCGCGCAAAATAAGCATTACAAGCACCATTACAACAACCTGAACTATTCCTCCGAGGTTAAAGCTCACAATGTCAATAATTTCGCTCATATCGCCTAAAAATGAAGAGGTGCTGCTGTTTAAAAATAAAACAACACTGTTTGGTAAAAAGGGGAAAATTTGCGGGTTTGTTATAACCATTATTAGAAAAACCGCAGCTATGTAGATTATAAGTTTTATCGGATTGCTTTTGCGTTTGCTCGATTTTTTTTGAGGTGCACTCATATTTTGCTCTGGCTGTCCTGTTACTTTGTTTTCGTCCATTTTAACTCTCTCCCATTTCTAAGTTTTAATATTTACAGTATTTAACAATACTTATAATTATTTTAATTATATAATATTGCTTTTATTAATGCAACATTTAACCGTTATATTTTACTGTATAATAGCTCAGTAAAATAACTGTAAAGATAAGGGTGCCGAGAAAAGCGAAGCTCGATAATAGCTATATTAAAGTTGGGCGAATAAAAAAATATAGTAATTTTTCCGAATTGTATAGATTTTTTCAAATTTTTAGTTTATAGTAGAGATATAGGAATAGCCATTAGTCTATTTTAAGGAGGGTTTATATGAAAAAGCTGTTTGTAATTTTAGGTTGTCTTGTTATGATTTATATTCTAAGCTATAGTCCCAATAAACCCTACGAAATAAAAGCCGCAGAGGACTACACCTTCTGGGATGTTCAGGATATGATAGTCGATTACTTGGATGACTCAGGGCGTGATATAGAGCTTGGCACAGATGAGGTATACGGTTTTTTTGTCGATCAACTTTACAATAATGTTGACGAAAATATGACTAAACACAAACACTACGACCTTATGAAGATATATATGGGGCAGTATATCGGGCGATATGAAACCTACCTTGAAGACCCGTCTATCTTTGGGTTTAATCTAAATCAGCTGAAAAACATATCGATATATAGCGATATCAGTGAGCTTGAGCTTTTAAATTACTGATTTTGTCAGACAAATACCACTTTAAAGTCATAGAATTTTAACAGAATATGTGGTAAAATAAGATTAACAAATTAAGGTTGGGTGAACAGGATTGTATAACGGATACAAATGTAATAATTGCGATAATATATCAAGTGAACCTTTTGCATACTGTAGCAAATGTGGGCAAAAGGCACAGAAGAGTTGCGAGTGTGGAGCGATAAGGGTGGACAATTATAAGTTTTGCACAAGGTGTGGCAAAGCTTTTGAAAGCAATGTGCAACAAAATAACTACAATAGTGGATACAGTGTGCCGCCACAGCCACCAGTGCAAAACTACGGCAATCAAAGCGGTGGATTTGTTCCGCCAAGTAGCTTCAATATGCAAGGTGGATATGGTTATAATCAGCCACAGAACGGACAGTTTAGCGGTGGATACCTACCAGAAATGGCGCGAAACAACCCATATATGGATAGATACGGTGCTGCCCCGATGCCATATGGCACATCTGCCCCAAGTGCTGGATATGTACCGCAACCAAACAGATATGTTGTAACGCCTGTTGCAGAGGAAAACGTCGCACAAAGCGTGCCGATAGAGCCGCCTATAACAACTGAAGGGTATTATAACAGAGAAAATTTTACAGGCGCAGTGCAGAGTGAAAACAATGAAGATAAATCTACTACAGCGTATGATGGTAGCTTTGCTGACAATATGCAGGTAGAGAGTAAGACTGAAACTGAGACAGAAAATATTTTTGAAAATGGGTCAAGTATTAATACGCTCGGAGCAGAAGCGGTTGATAATAATACCGCTGATAATGCGAATGGATTTACTTCATCATTTTTCACCCCGATACCAACAGCAGAGGTGAAAAGCTCAGCTGATATTGCGATAGAGAAACGTAAAAAAAGCGATAAACGATTTTTAAAGATCGCATTTGTTGGTTTTTGGAGCTTAACTGCTATTGCAGGTGTGACAGTGCTTATTGGATTTGTATTATCGGCGTTATAATATGAGAAAATAGAAAAACGGAAGGTTATACTTCCGTTTTTTATTATGCATGAAAAAAATTGTCTTTTTGTGGTAGAATATATTAGAGGTGATTAAATGACAGCATTGATTTTTGATTTAGACGGTACCCTTTGGGACAGCAGAGCGGTGGTTGCAAAAAGCTGGAACCGGGCAATAGACGAGCATACAGCACTTGATATTCAGATAAAGGGTGAGGACTTCACAGCGCTTTTCGGCAAGCCACTTGAGGTTATTTTTGAGAATATTTTTCCGATGCTCAATATAAAAGAGAGAGAAAATCTTGCAAAGCAGTGTGTTATTAATCATAACGAAGATATTAAAAAAGGCGATTGTGTTCTTTATGAGGGGATGGCAGAGGGGATAAAAACCCTATCTAAAAAGCATAAACTTTTTATCGTCAGCAACTGTCTGTCTGGGTATATCGAGGGGTTTCTCTATGCAACAAATCTCGGTGACTATTTCACCGACTTTACCTGCCCTGGTGACACAGGACTATCGAAAGCGGACAATATAAAGCTCATTATGAATAGAAATGGTATAAATAGAGCGGTTTATATAGGTGACACCGATACCGACTCTAAGTCGGCTAGAGAAGCAGGGTTGCCGTTTATTTTTTGCAGGTATGGGCTTGGGCAAACCGATGACTTAGATATAGCAATAGATGAATTTGAAAGGCTTTTAGAGATTGATTTTGATAATATGTAGAATAAAAAACAGGTAACATTTCGTTACCTGTTTTTCTATTAGTTATTACCTAACATTTTTCATATTTGCATTCGTCAAAAATGAAAAATCCATTAGTATCTAATCTTCGAAAATCTTTTTGTTGCAACCACATTTAGCAAAACCAAAGATAGAACTGTTAAAATTGCGCCGAGTGCAAAGATTATATAGATATTAGATGATACGAAGATAACGCCAGCTATAATTATGCCAAGTAGCACAACATTTAAAAGCATGGAGATAAACACATTTGCATTTTGCTTAATAGCTCGTGCTTCGTTTATCCAGTCGAGTTTCGGTCTTAGGATATCAACTATTGCATCTAATGCGCAAAGTGGAATTGTTACGAGATTTGCAAGAAGAGATGCAAGAATAAGGGCTATAACATCTATTCCAATTGCAAAATATGCAGCCACAGCTATAACTATAATATTTAAAAATGAGATTAAGTAGCAGGCTATAAACTTGCCAAAAACTATAGTAGAGGGGCGGATTGGCAAGATTTTAAGCTGTTTGAATGCTTTGCCCTCCCTTGAAATTATAGTTGCCATTGCAGGGCTTAAAGCTGAAATAAATGTCATGATTGCCGCTAATACTAAAATGAGGATATAGGATGGGATTGAGTTTAATATAAGCGAAAAATCAACTGATTCTCCGGCTGTCATCGTAGGCATTATTATAACAATAGGCCCTACAAATAATCCGCTAAGTGAGTTTATTGCATATATAGGGGTGCGGAGAAGAGAGCGAATCTCGTTTATGATAAAGTGATTTAAAACGCTTTTTGTAGCAGTTGATTTGTAAGAAGCTACCTTGCCACTTTTTTTCTTCTTTGCAGACTGTGAGAACGAAACGCTCTTTGCGTATCCCCACGAGCAGAAGAGGGAAGATAGATAGAAGAATACAGCGGTCACTGCAAGGTGGAGGAGCATATCGATAATAGAGCTGTCACTCAATGCATTTAGTATAAAGGCGAACGGTGGGAAATAGGTCATGGCACCATCAATGAGTCCAGCTGTGATGTCGGCATTCATTGTAATACCGTTCATTACCTCATTCTGAATAGTCATCTGAAGAACTAAATATCCCGTTAGCCCTAAAAGTGAGAAGAGAATGGCAAAGAAATTTTTAAATGGCAGCTTTTGTGATATTTTAACTATCGCAAAAGCTATAAGTGACGCCGCAGTGAGCGGGATAAATGCAATAGTTAGTGCAATTATCACAAGAAATGGGAAGAAAAGCGCCGATGTGGGGGCGAACATCGAATAGACAACGCCGTTTATAAGCATTATTGCAACAGCGATTAGGCTGTTTGTTGCATAAGTAACTAAAAATTTTGAAGTATATAATGTTCGGTGACTTATTGGAAGTGTTAGAAGAAATTTTGTGTCTTTAGCTGCGAATATATTGCCAAACATCGAGAACGACCCTATAAATATAACCGCAATATATGAGGCAGAAACACCTAAAAACAGAGTGAATATCTGAAGTTCTGCGGGGAGATCTCTTGCCATGGCATACATTCCAAAAGCATAGGAGCCCGCGAGCATCACAGCTAAAATGAGAAACAATAGTCCATAGCCGATTTTTTTGAGTGGAGTATCCATCATTCCACCCATGCGAATAGATGTTTTAAAATTAACTTTTAATAGTGCCGAGAGGTTTTTCATCTAAAATCCCTCCTTGTCTGTAAGCGTTAAGAATAGCTCTTCAAGGCTCTGGTCAGTAGACTGACGAAGCTCTTCAACTGTTCCAACAGCGATAATCTTTCCTCCGTTTATAATAGCGATTCTATCGCAAAGCGCCTCAGCAACTTCAAGGACATGTGTTGAGAAAAATACGGTATTTCCTTGTGCTGTATGGTTTCTCATCTCCTCTTTTAAAAGATGTGCACTTCGTGGGTCAAGTCCAACCATCGGCTCATCGAGTATCCAAAGTCTTGGATTGTGAACTAGCGCCGCTGTTATTATTATCTTCTGGCGCATACCGTGTGAATAGCTTTTTATTGTGTCGCCAGCTGCATTTGTAAGCTCAAACATCTCAAGATATTTTCTTGTGCGAGCTTCCTTTTGCTCTTTTGGAGTGTTGTATACTGCCGCAATAAAATCTATGTATTCATACCCTTTTAGCGAGTCATAGATATCGTGGCTATCTGGGACAAATCCCATCTTTAGCTTCGCTTCAATTGGGTTTTGAACAATATCGACACCGTCAATAGTTATACTTCCACTATCCGGCGGGAAAACTCCGGTTATCATATTTATTGTAGTTGTTTTACCGGCGCCGTTAGGTCCTATAAAACCGAAAATTTCACCGTGTTTTACCTCGAGGGATAGGTTGTCAACTGCTGGGTTTGAAACTTTGTCATAACGCTTTGTGATACCATTAATTTTAATCATAAATTACCTCTTTCAACTATAATCATACCTAAATTATTATAACACAATTTTCCGACGAAGTCGATACGGCGAAGCCGTATGTAAGCGAAGCTT
>CAYJJJ010000050.1:0-2146 GCA_964370465.1 uncultured Oscillospiraceae bacterium | reverse complement strand
AATGGTCAAAATCTTTTGCAAGTGTTATTGTGATATCATTTTAATATCATTTCGATTATTTGTCAATAGGTTTTTTCTGTTTTTTTAAAGTCAAAAAGTTCACTATTGTCTTTTCAATAAGCTAAATAACTTGCGGTTATATATCCTATTTGTTATAATAAAAATGAGGTGAATAGAATGGAAAAACAAAGGTGTGAATGGGTTTCGAATGACCAAATATACATAGATTATCACGATAACGAATGGGGCAGAGCGGTTTTTGATGATAGAAAACTTTTTGAAGTACTTGTCCTTGAATTATTTCAGTCGGGGCTCTCTTTTTTAACGATTCTAAAAAAGAGGGAGAATTTCAGGGTGGCTTTTGCAAACTTCGAGATTGAAAAAGTTGCCGCTTTTGATGATGAAAAGGTGGAAGAGCTTGTTTTGAATGCAGGCATTATTCGCCATAGAGGCAAGATTTTAGCCGCTATAAACAACGCAAAGTGCATTTTAGAAATGAGGAAAACGCAGAGTTTTAGCGATTTTGTTTGGAGTTATGTCGGTGGGGAACCACAGGTGAATGACGAGTATAAAGGCTCGACTTCGCCTATATCAGATAAGCTTTCTCGGGATTTGAAAAAACTTGGGTTTAAGTTTGTCGGCAGTACGACGATCTATTCGTTTTTGCAAGCGGCGGGTCTTGTTGATGACCATAGTGCTGATTGTTTTGTGAGGAAGGGTGAGTAGTTGTGGCAACTTCAGTGGAATATATTGAGTTTGTGGTTGAGTGCTTGCAGGGATGCGGTGATATTCGGTATCGGAAGATGTTTGGTGAATATATGGTTTATCTAAACGATAAGCCGATTTTGCTTGTATGCGATAGCACCGTTTTTGTGAAAAAACTGCCCGCAGTAGAGAAGCTTTTATCAGATGCTGAGTGTGGTGTGCCGTATAAAGGGGCGCGGGAGCATTATATTTTGGATATTGAAAATGGTGAGCTTGTGCGAGAGGTTGTAGCTATCTTAGAAGAGGTAACGCCACTGCCAAAACCAAAGAAACCTAAAAAATAGGTAGCTAAGAGGTTTGGGATGGAAAATTTAACTATAAAAACCATTTTGCGAGAAAATTGGAATGAAGTTTTAAAGCTTCAGGTTTCTGATGAACAGGCAAGGTTTATTGAGAGCTCAAAGCACTGTTTAAATGATGCAAATACCGATGCCTACGATATGAAATGGAGCTTTTACGGTATTTATTATAATGAAAATTTAGTCGGGTTTGCAATGCACGGCAGAGAGTACTATAATCATCCGCCGTTTTCAAGGGTGTGGCTCGATAGGTTTATGATTGATGAGCGGTATCAAGGTAGAGGATTTGGGAGGCATTCTCTTGTTATGATTTTGGAGAAGATGTTTTCAGATTATAGCTGCGAAGAAGTGTTTTTATCGGTATATGATAAAAATAAAGTTGCAATAAAGCTCTACTCGAAGATAGGGTTTAAAGAATGTGACTTTAGGGATATAGGTGGAGATACCGTTATGGTTATAGAAAAAGGAATATAAATAGGCGTTAAGACGGTTTAAGAGCGCAACAAAGGCCGCCCCGCCCGCAGAAAACGCACTTTCAGTGCGTTTTGTCGGTTTTAACCGACTGTGGCGATTTTAAATCGCCTCTGCGGGCGGGGCGCATTTTACCTTAGGTTATCGAAAATAAATCAAAATATTATTTTTTAGCATCGCTTCTTGCGTTGGCGTATTTTAACTTCGTCGCAATACCGCCTCTAATATGCCGCTCGCTTTTATTATGTAAAAGCACTTCCTTAACTTCTTTGTAGAGAGCTGGATTAATTTTGCGAAGCCTAACGCTCACATCTTTATGTACTGTCGACTTTGAAATGTTATGCTCTTTTGCGGTTGCTCTCACCGTAGACTTATGTTCAAGGATATATTCTGCGAGCACAACAGCTCTCTCCTCGGGAAGGCCTTTCATCTTATGTCCCCCTTTTTATCGTATATCTAAACTTATGAAAGGGGAGCGGATTTTATTACTTTTATTGCTGCGGTATCACCAAAACAAATAGCAAATAAAAAAACACAACCTCGGAGAAGGTTGTGTTTTTTTAAAAAGTATATACAAATATATTTGGAGGATATATTCGTTTTTTTGAAAA
>CAYJJJ010000049.1:11660-14574 GCA_964370465.1 uncultured Oscillospiraceae bacterium | reverse complement strand
TTGTTAGCGTGATTTTTCACGCTAACTCTCCATTCTGTGCACAGCACAAATAGTTCTGAATAATCTCCATACAAAGTGGAGATTAATCGGCATCTGCCGGCTGTGACGGCAGGCCATAAGATAATTTGTTAGCGTGATTTTTCACGCTAACACGCTTTAATCTCGGTTATGCCATATTTCGACAACATCATCGCAATCCTCGAGATGCTCGATTAATAGATTGAAATTTTTGTCATGTGTTTCATTAGAAATTTCCACATAGTTATCCGGCACAAATTCTATCCCACTTGAAGCTATATCGTATTTCTCACTGAGAACGCTTAGAACTTCATCGAAAGATTTAACATCTGTGTGAATAACAAATATATCATCCTCTGAAAAGAAGTCGGCTGCACCCGCTTCTATTGAGTTTTCCATAACCTCGTCTTCGCTAAGTCCCACGCTCTCGATAATAATAACACCTTTTTTTGCGAATATAAAGGAAACACAACCACTCGTTCCCATATTTCCGCCAAACTTATCGAAATAGTGCCGCACATCGGCAGCTGTTCTATTTCGATTATCAGTTAGCGCTTCAACCATAATCGCAACACCAGCGGGTCCATAGCCCTCGTATGTTATCTCATCATAGCTTTTTGTGTCGCTGTTTTTATTGATAAGTCTTTCGATATTATCGTTTGGAACGTTGTTTTGTTTTGCTTTTGCGATTGCCGCTGCAAGCTTAAAATTAACAGCAGGGTCGGTTCCCCCTTCTTTAACTGCAACAGATATCTCACGACCTATCTTTGTGAAAATCTTCGCTCTCGCTCCATCGGTCTTTTCTTTTTTTCGCTTAATTGTACTCCACTTACTGTGCCCTGACATACAAACTCCCTTTATATAGTATTATTCTCAAATTCTGTTATTGTATTTATTATTTCGCCCTCGATATAATCGATAGTAACGCTGTCACCTACTGCTGTTAGTGGCAGCTCTTTCGATACCGAAATATTACACTCATAGATTTCACCGTTATCAAGCATAATAGTTGCATAGGTCACTTCGCCTACAGCATAGATATTTATTCTCTCAACTATTCCGCGCTCTGTTTGCGCTTCATTTGAAAAATCACCAGTTGAGCTTCCGCTCTCACGAAGTGCGTTTTGATAGTCGTTTGCGGCAAGGTCTATTGTGTCGCCAACACCGACTATGAGATAGTTTTTAACATTGACATAAGCATACTGCTTTATAAGCCCCTCATCGTCTTTGAGTGTCATAAAGTAGGTCGGCTCGCCGTTTAGATTAATTATTAGTGGGAACGACGCTGAGTAGCGCAAGTTTTGCACTCTACCCTCAGCGGAGCTCTGCGCTGAACTCTCGGTAGCACCGCTTATGTTGTACATAATAGGCTCTTTCGTTACCATATCTACCATCAAGAAACCAATTGTACTCTCATCTGCACCAACGCTTGTAAGTCCAGTGAACAGATAGCAGTCGCCCTCGTTATAAACTATGATATTTCCCTGAGAAGTTTGGTATTTATCTCTATTTGAAAAGTTGAATACACCGTGAACATACTCGCCCTTGTTGTTTATCTGATTCATAATAAACTCTTCAGGTTGCAGTCTGTCAACCCACTCTGGTTGCGAGCCTATATCGTAATAGTTATATTCACCTGTTTCTGCGTTTATTATAGTAACGCCAACTGCCTCAGGTAGGCTGAATAACCACTCGTTTTTATAGTTTGTAACAACCCAGTGTGGTACACCGTCATCATCAAGCTCGAATGAATAGTCGGTTATACCTGAGAATAGGTTGCCTGAAAATCTTGCTTTAAAATCGATATTATCAAAGAAGTAGCCACCCGGCTGATATTTTATATAGTGGTCTTCAACGTATTCAACATCGTTTGGATTAGTCGCTGAAACTACGATATATCCAGGTGTTCCCTCCATATTTGAAAACCACATAAAGAATCCTGAGTGGTTAAGTGGAACAACCCAGACAAGCTCACCATTGACATTCTGAATAACTGGATCACCAAGATAAACCTGACTGCCAAGTGAAGCGCGCTCTCCGAGCTTTTTGTCGGCAAGTTTATATGCAAGCGCTGAATCGACAACAGGTACGTTATCGAGGTCAACTACCTGAACTTCCTCAGAAAACTCCAAAACCTCAGGCTCTGCAAGCTGATCTCTATATGCTGCTGAGTTAAATAGTGGCATCGAGAGGATATTCATAAGGAAAAGGAACGCCCAAGGCAGAGCTAAAATTGCCAAAAAGATATTTTTGTTTTTTGAGTTTCCGCTTTTGCTCTCAACTCTAATTGTTATCTTACCATCTTTATCTGTGCCAGGAATTAGCTCTAAGACTTTGCCAAAGACAAAAAGCCCAAAAAAGATAGTTATTACCATTGCCCAGAAGAATGCACCTTCGCTATATAGCGGGTTTAAGTTTGGGCTTGTGAATAAGATATACACTGCAATCGCAACAACCGCGACGGGATATCTTAAAACTCCGAGTTTTTTCATAAATTACTCCTTAAGTAAAAATTTCTTAACATATATTATATAACAAAATAGCGATTTAATCAATAAATAAACCAATTTATAAAAGATAAGATATTATTATGAATAATAAAAGAATTACAAGCCAAACTACTACTAAAGTGAGGTGATATAAAATGGCAAGAAACAATTCAGAATCAAACAACAAAACAAAAGAGTTTAACGTTTCGGACAAATCGCAAAACAAAGCACAGAACAAGTCAAATGATAGGGCGAGAAGCCAGAACAAAACTCAAAACAAAGCACAGAACAAAAACAGCAACGACTGCAAATAGTTTTGACAAGACTTTAGATAACATCATTTAAAAAGGCAACCTTTCGGTTGCCTTTTTATTTTGGGCGGGCGGATATAGAATCCGCCCCTACCT
>CAYJJJ010000049.1:0-11560 GCA_964370465.1 uncultured Oscillospiraceae bacterium | reverse complement strand
ATCAACTTCTGCGCGCGATGGAATAGAAACCGAGGCGCCGTTTTTGCTGACTGCAAGCGATGATGCTTTCGAAGCTTTCTCAAGCGCTACAGCAGGAGCTAACCCCTCGCCGATACACGCGAGGAAATAACCAGTAAAGGTGTCCCCTGCCGCTGTTGTATCAACTACTGGCACATCATAGATGCCGTGTTTCTCCGATATTTCGCCGTCGTAGTATAAAACACCGTCTTTGCCGAGTGTTAGCACAACCTTGCTACCGGGGTATTTTGTGGTAATAGCCTTCGCTATCGCCATAGGCTCGCTCTCGCCTGAAATTTCGTTGCCCTCTATCTCATTTAAGATAAAGTATTCGACTTTTTCAAGCGGACAGCTCTTTAGTTTGTCGTTAAAAGGAGATGGATTTAGCGCAATGCGCAGCCCTTTTTCAAAAGCTTTATCCATAATATAATCAAGGCTTGATATTTCATTTTGCAAAAGCAATAAGTCACCCTTATCAAACTTATCAATAACGCTATCGACAAACTCTGCGTCAACTTTCACATTTGCACCACCATAGAGAATAATGCAGTTTTGTCCCTTTGCGGAAACTTGAATAATTGCATGTCCCGACGGGCCGTCAATGACTTTAGTGTAGTCGGTATTAACCCCTTTTTGCCCCATAAGCTCTGATAGCATCTCACCATCTTCGCCAATCAGTCCTGCGTGATAGACCTCAGCGCCTGCACAAGCGAGTGCAATCGACTGATTAAGCCCTTTTCCACCGCAAAATCTCTCAAGCCCTAAACTCGAAATAGTCTCGCCCGGGCGAACAAAATTCTCAACTGCATAGACATGGTCGACATTGAGCGACCCAAAACTCAAAACTTTCATTTACAACACCCCTTAAATCCGCAAAGCGGTTGATTATAAAGACCAATTCACTATACTATACTATAAAAAACCGCCTGTTTCAATCAAAAATCAGACGGTTTTATATATTTAACAATTCGTTTATAATATTTTGTTCATTTTGCTGTTAATTATCTGCGAAAATTATCTTACGAGGACAAGCTTCTTTGCAAATCATACACTTTGTACATTTACTCTGATCGATTATCGCTACATGGTTCTCGACTTTAACAGCCGCCTCTGGACATTTCTTCTCACATATTTTACAGCCGATACAGCCAACACTGCAAACGCCTCGTGTAAGACTTCCGACAGTGGTGTTTGAGCATCCGACAAATACTTTAGATGCCTGTGGAACAACATGAATTAGATTGTTTGGACATGCAGATGTACACAATCCGCAACCGACACATATCGTTCTATCGATAATAGCAAGGCCGCCCACTATGCTAATTGCACCGTATTTGCAAACCGCCACACAGTCGCCATATCCAAGGCAGGCAAAGTTACAAAGTCCTTTACCTTGATATAGTGTGTTGCACGCCGCACAACTTGCAAGCCCTTTGTAGTCCATTATGTTTGTAGTTGTGTCACGGTCACCCTTACATGCGACATATGCCACCTTCTCTTCAACGTCCTCAAAATCCCGACCGAGAATTTCAGCAAGTTTTTTTGCAACAGTGTCCCCACCGGGAGTACAGAGATTAATTTTTATAGCACCCTCACTGTCGTCAGCAAGTGCTTTCGCATAGTCGTCACAGCCGATATATCCGCAGGCACCGCAGTTTACACCGGGAAGCGCTTCCCTTGTATCCGCCGCTCTTTTATCGACTTTTACCGCCATAAACTTTGCAGCTATAAATAGAATAGCCGCCGCGACAATACCAACTGCCGCAAAGATAATAGCTGGGAGAATAATACTGTTCATATCCATAATTTTACCCCCCTATATCGCAAACAGGTTATCGACAAGTCCCGCAAAACCGAGAAAACTCATCGAAACAAGTGCCGCCGAAACAAGCGCTATCGGCATACCTTTAAAACAATCAGGTATATCGTTGCCCTCTATCCTCTCACGAACACCTGAGAACATAACCATAGCAATTAAGAAACCAATACCAGCTCCAAGTCCATTGACTACCGACTCAACAAAACCATAGCTCTCATCGATATTTAGAAGTGCCACACCGAGAACAGCGCAGTTTGTGGTTATTAGCGGAAGATATACGCCGAGGGTTTTGTGAAGTGCTGGGATATACTTTTTAAGGGTAATCTCAACTAGCTGTACTAAAGTTGCAATAACAACTATAAATAAAACCGTTTCGAGATATAGCATATCGAGCCCATCTAAAACTATATGGTATAACGGCCATGTAACTGCTGATGCGAGCACCATAACAAATGTTACCGCAATGCTCATTCCAACTGCAGGACTTACTTTTTTAGAAACTCCAAGGAACGGGCAGACGCCGAGAAACTTTGTTAAGACAAAGTTGTCAACAAGCACTACCGACATAAGGATAAAAATTAGTCTTTCTATAAATGATAAACTTTCCATTAGTTATCCTCCCCTGTCGCATCTGGGCACGAGCGCGCCGCCGGACAAACAACGCAGGCTTTTTTGCGCCTTGCTTCTGCTGTTGATTTTGTTATTTTGTTTACTATCGCGATAACCACACCGTAGGTTATAAATCCTCCTGGAGGCATTGTGAAAACAGCTATCGGTGAGAATAACTCCGCTGTTATAGATATTCCAAACAGTGTACCAAAACCAAGTAGCTCACGAACACTGCCTATTATTACAAGGGCAAGGGTGAAGCCAACGCCCATCGAAACACCGTCGAGAAAGCTTGAGAAAACTGGATTTTTTGAAGCAAACATCTCAGCACGACCAAGAATTATACAGTTAACAACGATAAGTGGAATAAATATTCCAAGGCTCTTATCGAGGTCTGGGAAATAGGCTGAAATTATCTGCCCAACTATTGTTACAAATCCCGCGATAATAACGATATAAGCAGGGATACGCACCTTTTCTGGTATGACTGACTTCAACATAGAAATTAGCACGTTTGAGCAGACGAGAACAAAAGTGGTCGCAAGGCCCATGCCGATACCGTTTACCGCAAGGGTTGTTACAGCGAGCATAGGACAGGTGCCGAGAACCAGCACAAACGCCGGATTTTCTTTTATAATACCGTTTAACAGTATCTTCATCTTCGACATTATATTATCCCTCCCACTTCTGTGTATAGATTAATTGCATTCTGAACACCTTTTGTTACCGCTTCGGAGGTGACCGTTGCGCCTGAGACAAATGTTATAGCGCCACCCAGATCCCCACTCTTGCCCCCAAACTGTGCTAAAAATTCAGGAGTGAGCGCTCTTGTGCCGACCGATGGGGTTTCGGTGTGCGATATAACGCTTAAGTTTATAACCGCACCCGTGGTATCAAGTGCTACAAGCATCTGGATATCGCCGCCGTATCCACCGGACATAAGCTCTATTACAACGCCCTCGCCGCTATCCGACTTCTTTATATAACTCGCACGGTAGTTTGATAGTATCTCCTCTGGAACTTCAGCTGTTGTAAAGCTTGTGGCTGTTGGTATAAGCGTATATGCCGCTGCATTCGCCTCCGCCTCTAATCTCTCTGTGATTATTGGCGCTGTGAATGAATTTGAAACTGCAAGTAGGGTTGCAACAACTGCGCAGATAATCGGCAACACAATAAACTGTTTTATATCTTTCATTTCTTAACACCTCCAAAAGGAACTCTTATAGTAACCCTTTCAATTAGAGGCACTAAAATATTCATAAGGAGTATTGCATATGAAACGCCTTCGGGAAGCGAGCCGTAGACTCTTATTATCATTGTTAAAAACCCACAACCGATACCGAAGATTATTTTACCGGATTTCGTAACAGGTGAAGTTGTATAGTCTGTCGCCATAAATACCGCTCCGAAAACCGCTCCGCCGAGTAGAAGGTGCATTATCGGATCTTCCCCGAGAAGTAGCGCAAATACCGCCATACTGCCAAGGAACGCTATTGGAGTTACAGGGGAAATAACCTTTGTAACTACAAGGAATATCGCTCCCACTAAAATTGCCGCTATACATACCTCACCGAGTGAGCCCGCTCTATTACCGAGGAAAAGCTCTGTGTACTCTGGGATTTTATCGGCATTCCCAGCCGCGAGGTCGGAGAGTGGGGTTGAAGTTGCTATAAAGAAGTCGTTGTGTGGGAGGGTGTAGTTCGTCATAGCGCCCGAGAAAGATAGTAACATAAACACACGAGCACCAATTGCTGGGTTTACGAAGTTCTGCCCAATTCCACCAAACAGACATTTAATAACAACAACTGCGAAAAACGCACCGATTATAATTATAGGATAGGGAATCGAAACAGGTAGGTTAAGCGCTAAAATAAGTCCTGTTACGACCGCTGATAAATCGGGGATAGTGTTGCTTTTTCGGAGCAGTTTGCCATATAAAAACTCAAACGCTACACAAGATATAATCGAAACACCGCATATCATAAGCGCCCTTGAGCCGAATATTATAAATGACATAACAGTCGTCGGAAGAAGCGACAATATAACAGCGAGCATTATTTTCGTTGTGGTGATGCTCCCTTTAATATGAGGGGACGGAGTTACTTTTAATTTTTCAACCATTCTTATCCCCTCGCTTTCTTTTTAATAAGTATTTTTTTACTCAGTTTGTTTCTTGTTGCTATCTTTCTCCTTGCGGGGCAGACATAACTGCAACATCCACATTCCATACAGAGCATTACATCAAATCTCTCGAGTGCCTCTGTGTCTTCATTTACATAAGCTCTATCGAGCATCATCGGCATCAAGTCGTAAGGACATGCGCTAGCACATCGACCACATCTGATACAAGCGCTCTCAGCATACTGCGCCACCTGCTCGTTTGTCAGCGCTAAAATTCCGTTGTTTCCTTTTAGAATCGGATAATTTTCAGCGGGGACAGCTATACCCATCATAGGGCCACCCATTAGTATCTCGCATACTTCCGCTTTATAGCCATCGCAAAACTCGATAACATCGCTCATAAACGTCCCTATCGGCACTTCTATGTTCTTTGGTGTTTTAACCGCACCACCATCAACTGTAAGCCATTTTGAAACGAGTGGCATACCTGTTTTTAAGTAGTGTGAGATAAATGCAACCGAGGTTACATTCATAACAATAACGCCGACATCAATTGGCAGTTTACCACCCATAACAACTCTACCTGTCGCATTGTATATAAGCACCTTCTCAGCGCCCTGTGGGTATTTGCTCTCAAGGACTAAAACATCGATACCGTCACTCTTATATTTCGATAAAAGCTCAATTGCTTTTGGTTTATTACTCTCGATACCGATAGTGCATTTATCAATACCTACATATTTCATAACGGCTTTTATACCGTCAATCACTGCGTCTGTATCTTCTATCATACGTCTGTAATCGGTTGTGAGATAAGGCTCACATTCAGCGGCATTGATAATAAGCCTGTCTACTTTTTTATCGCCTACGCCGAGCTTTATATGTGTTGGAAAAGAAGCACCACCAAGACCTACAAGCCCTGAGTTTTTCACAGCCTCTAAAAACTCCTCTTTGTTTGTTACAACAGGAGGGGCAACTGCGGGGTCCTTTGTATCGGTCATATCATTCTCAATAACAACCGCCTTGACAAGAGCACCCATTGCTGTTGTGAAGTCACGCACCATAGTTACAGTGCCTGAAACCGAACTGTGGATGTTTGCCGAAAATCCGCCTTTCATCTCGCCTATCTTCGTACCAACAAAGACAGCGTCCCCCTTTTTCACCAAAGGGTCTGCCGGCGCACCTATGTGCATTGACATCGGTATCATAACCTCTTTTGGTGGGGTTATTTTCACGACAGGGTCATTTTCGGTATTTTTAAAATGACTAATCTTAATTCCGCCTAATTTCCTTTGCATACCAATCCTCTTTTCCTTAATTTTTATCGAGTTTATAGATAAGCGGCAAAACCGCTTTTAGGATAACTGCGCTAATAGCACCCATCGCTATGCCTGATATCACAAGTACCGGCGCATACGAGCGCAAAAGAAAACTACCTGTTACTGCTGACGCCGCAATAAGTTGCGCTATATTATGGGCAACCGCCCCGAATACCGATATTAAAAGATAGGAGCAGTTTTTATAGCTTTTAATTAGTATTACCATTATTAAAACCGAAAAAACACCGCCGCTAAAACTGAGTATCCCCGCAGTGACACCTCGTGTAAGGAGCACAAATATCGCCTTTAAAACCGAGAGGATCATCGCCTCTCTGCCTCCTTTATAAAGCAGAAGATACATGACCACTATATTTGAAAGCCCAACTTTTACTCCTGCTGGAAGCAATGTCGGTGGGAATAAGACGGATTCAAAAACCGAGAGAACCATAGCTAATGCAAAGAGGACGCCTATTGTTGTTATCTCTTTTGTTTTCCCACTATGACGCAATATAATCGACCTCGCTCTCCCCGTGAACGGTTAAAACGACCTTTGCCGGTAAGCAGACGGCGCTCTCGCCACCGCTATTTAACTGCCCCGCCGCCTCACACAGCTTATCATCGCACCCTGCATTTATCACCGCAACGCCATATTCGTTGTATTCTATCTGTAGTGTCGGTTGTGAGTCTATATCGTAGACTTGATGGTTACTATCGAAATCAATCTTCAAAACCTGCTCTCCCTCAACTGAAACGGTGGCATAGTCGCCACTCTCGCTTCGCCAAAAGATTGCAACAAGTGAAAATATCGCTAAAACAGCAATAATCAAGATATCGCTTTTTCTAAAAAATACTCTATCTTTCATATAGGGTGTACCCACTGTCAGCACTTAACGAAAAACGCTCTTTTAAATCGTCTGAAACTATGACTTCCATATCTTCTGTAACAGCTACCACTAAAAGCCCCTCGTTATCAATATAGCGGAGCAACTCTTCGCTCCCCATAATAAAGAGATAGGTCGACATAACATCGCACTGCACACCATTTTTCCCGATAACCGCAACTGAAAGCAAATCGCTCTCGGATGGGTAACCTGTCCTCGGGTCAATTATATGGTGATAACTCTCACCGCCACTCTCAAAAAAGCGCTCATATCCGCCGGAAGTTGATATTATCTCATCGGTGAGCTCTAAAACTCCAAGATAGTCGCTATCTGATTTTAGGGGGTCACGTATTCCAACTTTAAAGCTCTCGCCATTCGGGTTTTCACCAACAGCTAAAATACTTCCGCCTACATTTACAATAGCGCTCTCCACTCCGTTTTCACGGTAGAGGTAGTTTAGCTTATCGCAAAGATATCCTTTTGCAACTGCCCCAAGGTCTACCGACATACCAGGTATTGCAAGTGATGCTCCACCCTCTGCCATCTCGAGTGCTTCTATATTAACGAGCCCCAAAGCCTCTTCAATCAGCTTTTCATCAACAGGAATATCTCGCTCTCTTGCCTCGTTGTATATATCCATTATAGGACCAATTGTTATATCAAATCTACCGTTCAAATTTCTTGAATACTCTATCGACGAACTTAAAATATCTATAGTCGTATCGCTTAGCGGCACAAACTCTCCACCGCTATTATTTAAAGCATATATTTCGCTGTTTTCGTCATATCTATCAAAGGCACTGTCAAGCTCATCAATTACCTCGCCCGACATCTCAGATATTCTCTCGCCATCGCCGCCATAAATACGCTCTACTATAAAGGTATCCATCGCGAAAGTTTCTTTTTCAAAGGCAACTCGCTTTTGATTTTGCAAAAATAAAAAAACTAAGACCGCAAAAATAGCTAAAATAACAGCTATCAATAGGCAAAGTTTTTTTCTTGACATCAAAACGCTCCTTTGTTATAATAGTAACAAACAATATAGTAACCATTACTAATTTATTGTTTGCCAGCTTTTTGCTGAAATATCGAACTAGTTTAAATTTACAGAACTCGACCAATAGTAGTATAGCACAAATATTTCGAAAAATAAACAGGAAATTTTGTTAAATATTTATCATAGTGATATTTATAATAAAAGGGAAAATAATAGTATTAAAGGAGAAAAATTATGAGAAAGATTTTAGCAGTTTTATTGGTATTCACATTAGTAGCAACACTTACTGGTTGCGGAGGCGGAAGCGACATGCAGGACGGCACCTACCGCGCTGAATATGGCAGTTTTGACGACTATGGTTGGAAAGACTTTGTTGAGCTCACCATAACAGATGGCGAGATTACAAATGTTATCGCTGACTGTGTTAACGAAGCAGGCGACTTTAAGAGCGAAGATGAAGAGTATGCAGCAACTATGACCGAATACGGTTCACCTATAACCCCTGATGCTTTTTACCCACTACTTGAAGAGTCTTTAATGAACACTCAAAACCCAGGAGATATAGACATGGTTGCAAATGCAACTGACTCAAGTACCGCTACTAAACTCTTAGCTTCAGAGCTCATTTCTAAAAATGTTAAAGATGGCGACAGCGAAGTACTAGTAGTTGACAGACCATAGTAAAACAAATCTAAAAAAGGTTTTTGCAGATATCTGCAAAAACCTTTTTATCTTACTCTTGAAGCCCAAATGAAACATAAAGGGCTCTGTTTATCTCGTCCATTGAGTTTTTGTCAAGTCTGCCCATCTTCTCTTTTAGTCGCTCTTTGTCAATTGTTCTAATCTGCTCAAGTAGCACTACCGAGTCCTTTTGCAGACCACTCGATTTTGATGTAAGGGCAATGTGGGTTGGAAGTTTCGCTTTTCCCTTTTGGCTTGTTATAGCCGCCGCTATAATGGTCGGGCTGTGTTTGTTCCCCATATCGTTTTGAACAACAAGCACTGGGCGCACCCCACCCTGCTCACTCCCGACAACAGGGCTTAAATCTGCGTAGTAGATATCTCCTCTTTTTATTGTCACTTTTTTTCACTCCCGAAAATGTTATGTGACCTTATTTTTCCCATATTTTTTTAAAATAAACACCTAACTCTTTTCTATTCTATTTATTCTTACAGATATATGTCACATAAAACAAAGGCAGGGTTTCCCCTTGCCTTTATTTTAAAGCATTTATATGATAAATCTTTGTCGAAAACTCATAGCTTTTTATCTCAATTATTAATATTTCTTTATTTTCATCTGTTTTTAAAATAAAATCAGAAAACTCAATACTCCCCTCCATACTAAAGCTCTTACCGTCCTCTGAGAATAGTATGCAGTTTTCACTCGATAGGTAGTCGAGCAGTGCAGTCAGCAGAAAAAATGGGGTATCTGAGGGGATAAACTCTGTTGCGATATCTATGTCAAAACCCATATATGAGAGGTTGCTCTCATCCCCTTTCACATTTAAAATAAGACCATTTAAAATTCCGCCCTCGACTATCTCTATATTATAGTCGCTAATATCGTTTTTATATACTTCACAGCTAAAGCTCAAATCTTTATACTCGATATCCGCCATAAATGAAAACCGCTCTGGCAGAACAAGCTCCTGCTCGCTACTGCTACATCCAGATAAAAGCAAAAAAATAATAACTATCGGCACAAGTTTTTTCAAAAAACCACCTCCGATAATTATTATGTTTATAAAAACCGCTTTATTCCATTATAGCAACTGCTGTTGCATACTCTTTTGTGTGTGAAATTGATAGCGACACATTTCGCCCGTTATAGCTTTTCAACTCACCCAAAAAAGCAAAATACGGCTCACCTGAGGTTTTGTGGCGCACTTCGATATCAGTAGCAGAGCACCCCTGCCCGTGAACCTTTATAAACGACTCTTTTGCCGCAAATATACCCGCCGCACTCATAAACTTTGCCTTGTTTTTGCTCTCGAAATACTCCTGCTCGCTCTTTGTGTACACCCTGTCTGCAAAACCGTTTTTCGCCAGACTTTTTTCTATTCTCGCAACTTCAATAATATCTGTTCCGACTCGCAAACCCTCACCCCCGAATTTCATTTATTAGTATTATTATACTCACCTCTTCCTTTTATGTCTAATCTTTTATATTAAACTATTGAATTTTCTTTAAAATGTGGTAAAATAGGTATGTTAAACACATTGAGCGGACTATATGTAGCAGTAGGATACCGAGGTTTTAGAGAGAAAAACTATTAGCTGGAAGTTTTTCACCTCACCTATGTGAATTTCACCCGTGAGTGGCGGTTATGCCGACGTTTACTGCGTTAAAGTTTGAGCGCTCGTTATATACGAGAATTTGGGTGGTACCGCGGAAGCTATTCTTTCGTCCCGTGTGGGATGGGGGATTTTTTTATTTTAAGGAGGATTTTATTTTGAGAAGTCAGTTAAACAACATCAAAAAAGAGGCAGAAATTGCCATTAAAAGCGCACAGAGCGAGCGTGAACTTTTTGATTTGCGTGTAAAGTATCTCGGTAAAAAAGGGGAACTAACCGCTATTCTAAAACAGATGGGAAAATTATCAGCTGAGGAGCGTCCTATAATAGGCGCTGTTGCAAACGAGGTGCGTGAATTTATCACAGCGCTTATTGATACCTGCGAAGAAACAGCGAAGAAAAAAGAGCTTGAGGCAAAACTATTAAACGAGAAGATAGACGTTACACTGCCTGGAACCGAGAAGAAACGCGGCAAACGCCATCCGCTCTCTATCGTTGCAAACGATATCAAAGATATTTTTATCGGAATGGGATTTACTATTGCAACAGGTCCTGAGGTTGAGTATGACTACTACAACTTCGAAGCCCTAAACATCCCAAAAGACCACCCAGCAAGGGATACCCAGGATACATTTTATGTGTCGGACAATATAGTGCTCCGCACCCAAACTTCCCCTATGCAGATAAGATATATGGAGAAGAAAAAACCACCTATTAAGATGATATCACCAGGTAGAGTTTTTAGAAACGAAACAATAGATGCGACCCATTCAGCGCAGTTTTTCCAGATTGAAGGACTCGTTGTCGATAAGGGCATAACTATGATTGACCTTAAAACAACCCTTGAGATGTTCGCTAAAGGGCTTTATGGCGATGATATAACTGTGCGTTTCCGCCCTCACCACTTCCCGTTCACAGAGCCATCAGCTGAGGTTGATGTTCTTTGCTTTAACTGCAAGGGCGATGGGTGCAGAATCTGTAAAGGCGAAGGATTTATCGAGATTTTAGGCGCTGGTATGGTTCACCCGAAAGTTTTGGAGCGTTGCGGGATAGACCCCGATGAGTACAGCGGTTTTGCCTTTGGACTCGGACTCGATAGAGTTACAATGCTTCGATACAATATCAATGACCTGCGCATTATCTATGATAACGACATGCGTTTTCTATCGCAGTTTTAGGGAGGAGTTAGCGTGAAAAATCACGCTAACAATTATCTATATGGCATGCCGTCACAGACGCCACATGCCGAATAATCTCCATTCTGTACGGAGATTATTCAAAACTATTTGTGCTGTGCACAGAATGGAGAGTTAGCGTGAAAAATCACGCTAACAATTATCTTATTGGCCTGCCGTCACAGACGGCAGATGCCTATTAATCTCCATTCTGCACGGTAATTATTCAAAACTATTTGTGCTGTGCACAGAATGGAGAGTTAGCGCGAAAATCACGCTAACAATTATCTTATTGGCCTGCCGTCACAGACGGCAGATGCCTA
>CAYJJJ010000048.1:0-14589 GCA_964370465.1 uncultured Oscillospiraceae bacterium | reverse complement strand
TTATAAATAATCATAGCGAAGCGGAGATTATTTATATAATATTCAGCTTTTTCACAACTTCACTCACAAACTCTTGGTAATCTTTTGACGAGTTTGAGCTGGTCGCATAGTCAAGGGCGGTTTTACCGTGCGCTGGCGCTTCCGCTACCTTAACGCCCGTTCTTATCTTCGCATCAAACAGCGTTGTGCCTATCTGCTTTGCAACGGTGTTCGCCATCTCCTCAACATCTCTTGAAAGATTTGTGCGCTTGTTATATCTTGTCAGCAGAATGCCAAGGACATTAAGGTGCACATTTACAGACTCCCTTATCTCCTCAACCGTTTCCTTTAACTGGATAAGGCCTACAAGCGAGAGGATTTCAGATGCCATAGGTATAATCAGATAATCTGCCGCAACATAGCCGTTAATAGTTAGGATATTAAGCGCTGGTGGCGTATCTATAATGATAAAATCATAATATTTATCCACGGTTTTTAGCGCATTTTTCAGAATTACTCGTCTATCTTCACCTTGAAAAAGGAGTTCAGAATCTGAGAGTAGTATATTTGAGGTTAGAATATCGCCATATTCCTCTGTTGAATGTATTGCCTCCCCTATTGAGAGCTCACCTTTTAATACTTCGTGCACAGTAGGCCCATTTTCTATATCTATGCCGAGGCTGAACCCGAGGTTCCCCTGTGGGTCGAGGTCTATTGACAGCACCCTTTTCCCAAGCTTCGATAGACCTGCTGAGAGCGATGCTGTAGTTGTAGTTTTTCCGACTCCGCCCTTTTGATTTGTTAAAACAATAGTTGTTGCCACCTATTATGCCTCCATACTTCCAATTTTTTCACCTTCGCCGACAAGCTCATCAACTGTTGATACAAGCTTTGCTATCTCTGGTTTTGAGAGCTGTGCATTTGCTCCAAGCTCTTCGCCCTTGAGCATCATCTCACGATTTATTAGAGATGAGAATATTATTACAGGCAGAACACGAAGATGCTTATCGTCTTTAATTAGTTTAACAAGTCGATGCCCATCCATCTGAGGCATCTCTATATCTGTTATGATCAGTGAAACATGATCTTTTATATTTTCTTTGTCGAGTCCGTTTATCGCTTCCCAGAGCTCCGCTCCGTTGTTGTAGTGCAAAACATCAACATATCCCGCACGGCCGAGCGAATCGAGCAGTAGTTTTGTTATAAGTGAGGAATCCTCTGCGATCATAATCGTGTGGTTTTTGCGCTCTTTTTTCGGGAGTCCCTTTATATCTTCCATAGAGAATGAAGTTTCAGGAGCTATATCGGCAACTATCTTCTCGAAGTCAAGTATCATAAGAAGTCTACCGTCACTCTCAGCAACACCCGTTGTAATACCATCTTCAGCGCCGCCAACTGTTGTTTTGTCCGGTTGCTTAATATCGCCCCAAGATAGGCGCTGTATTCCGACCACAGTGTTGACACGAAAAGCTATAAAGGTCTGGTTGAAGTTTGTTATCATAAACAAATCCTTTTCCAAAAACTCTGTATCTTTTCCTGTTAAGTAGTACGGCAGGTCAACAATAGTTAAAATTTCATCACGAGGTTTGAAAATACCCTCAATGGCAGGGTGCGCATGAGGCACTGGAGTTGAGGGTTCCGCCATTAGAATTTCACGAACCTTCGCGACATTGATACCATAGAGCTGATTACCTATGGTAAACTTCATTATTTCCATTTCGTTTGTGCCGCTCTCAAGTAAAATACCTTGTCTGTCCATAACATACCCCTTTACATTATATATTAAGTTCCGGCTTGCCAATTGTTTTTATTGTGACTATTCCAGTTTCCGCATCGATAATCATCGTTCTTGCAAAATTCTCGCCTATTGCAGCACCGCTAATTCTTATATTCTCACGTGCTAAAAGCGCCTTCACCGTTTCGGCATTTCGCACCCCGATATTCGCCATATCTCCATCGCCAAACCCTGCGAACATCTTAGCACCACCTGCAATTTTGCAGATATACCTCGATTTGTTTCCACCGAGCATCGCCATTTTTTTGAGCATAACACGAACACCAGTGTCGGCAAACTTAAGACTCTGTGCATCTTCAACTGCTTGCGCACGTGGAAGCATAATGTGCAAAAGAGAAGCAAGCTTAATCTGCGGGTCATATAACGTTATCCCAATACAAGAACCAAGTGCATAAGTTATAAGGCCACCGCTACCTCTCACCAATTTCAAATCGGCTATATGTACTACTGTATTACTCACTATCAATACCTAATTTTCTAAGAAGTTTGTTTAACGACTCAACTGTAGGCACCATTAACAAACATCCTTCGTGATGAGTATCACCAACAATAAACTCACCTGTCACCATAAGGAGCTTGTCCGTTTCATAGCCGACCTCTACCATCGGCACGTTCATAACTCCACCGAGCATATTTATAGTACCGTCCGGCACCGAGAGTTTTATATCAAATCCCGTCATTTCGCCAAGCGCTTTTAGGTAGGATGATATAACGATATTTCCGCATTCTATGATAGCTGAAAAACTCATCTCATCGATATCTGAGTAGTTTTCAAGTTTCACCCCCATCATAGACTCTGTCATATCAGAAGCAAAATCAATCTTTAAGATAAAAAGGATAATTCCGTCAATGTCGTTTGAAATCCTTGTCATTACCGCAATAACTTCCTCTTCGGGCTCACCTAGGGTATACTGCGCTTCGCTAAATGTTTTCGTGCTTACCTTAGGGATAGAAATATCAACAGATTTCCCGAGTAGGTTTGTCATAGAAGTAGCTGCATTGCCCATTCCGATATTTGTAATCTCTCGCAGGGCAGATTTACTCATCTCGCTGAGGTTATTAAAATTAACACCCATTTAAACGTCATTCCTTTCTACTTACAGGGAGTTTTCACAAATCCTTATTATCTGCGCACCTTTTTCCGATGTCCCACTTATTTGAAAAAGGATTTTTAATACTATCTTAAATTATTTATAGTCTGCTCTGTTTCATCGACAGTCTGCATCATCTTTAGTGCCAATGAATATGCACTTGAGCTCTCTATCATGTAAACCATCTCACGAGCGGTATCAACGTTGCTCATCTCCAAAAATCCAGTTACAACACGAGCGTCCTGCATTAAAATTGGGTCGCCATTTTTTTCCTGCGGCAAAAACTCATTTGAGCCAACCGATAAAAATCCATCGGTTGAGGTAAATGTGTAAACACCTGGTTGCTGCGTTATTGCACCGTCAAGAGCGGTTATCCTGTTTCCAGATGAGTCAAGTACAAGTTTGCCGCCATCTGTTGCAAGATAGAAGGCATCTCCCCTATCTGAGAGGAAGAAGTTTCCGCTTCTTGTGTATGTTATATCTCCGGTAGCGGGGTCCTCAAGCATGAAAAACCCTTCGTTTCCGGTTATTGCAAAGTCGAGAAGTGAATCGGTCTGGGTGAGTCCTGAGCCTGTAAAATCGGTATTTGTGTGGCTGATTTTCGCACCTGTTCCAGCTTTTAGGTTTGTTTCCTCACCCTCTGCCGCTCTCATATTAAAGTGGAGCAAATCGAGGAAAACAGGGGTTTTCGCCTTGTAGCCGTTGTTGTTGACATTCGCCATATTATTCGCTACGATATTGAGCTTTTCTTGCTGAACAAGTGCTCCTCTCGCCGCTGTATAAAACCCGATATTCATAAGTATCTCCATTCTGCCCTAATGGCAACTGTTTTAGTTTTGATTAAACCTCAAAACCTACCTTGTTTTAAACTATAATGAACCTATCTCAGTTACTACCTTGCTTATAAGTTTATCGTACATCGTCATAATCTGAGCGGATGTTTGGAAGCTTCTCTGCGCATCCATCATTCTCGCCATCTCTGAAACAACATCTACATTCGAGGTTTCAAGCACTTTTTGCATAACTGTTGTATCAGTTGCTATCGGCGCATTCACCGCTGTATATGTATCCCCTGTGCCTTTTACTAAATCGGCATCGTAGTCTGCAAAATCATCTATTCTAAGGGTGCCTACAATTGCACCGACTAAATCATTTCTTATATTACCGCTCGCATCAACTGAAATTTGGTCAGTGCCGAGGAAAATCTCTCCGCCATCGCCCAAAACTCTGCCGACACCTTGCTTTACAAGATAACCCTCCGCGTCAAGTGAGAAAGAGCCATTTCTTGTATAAACTATTCCCGCATCAGTCTGTATTGCAAAAAAACCTGCGTCTGTGAGAGCAAAGTCGAGATTTGAAGTGGTCATATCAAAGCCACCCTGTGTGAAATCGGTATAGTTTCTGTCCGGCGCTACAACCTTATTGATTGTACCCACATCAAACTTGTTCGACATCATCTTATCGGTAGATGAAACAGTGAGCACCTGCTCAAAAGTTGTCGGTACAAGCTGTTCTGACTTGTATCCTGGTGTTGAAACGTTTGCAAAGTTATTGCTTATAACGTTTAGTGTTCTTCTCTCGGTTAAAGCTGACGATGTTAGATTATAATAACCCCAAAACATAATTTCCTCCTTGCTTAACTCTCTATAAACTTACGAAGTTTGTTTATTGCCGATGAGTGAATTTGCGAAACGCGTGGTTCTGAAATTCCGAGTGTCCTTGCTATATCTTTCATATTAATCTCTTCAACATAGTAAAGAGATACTACAAGCTGTTCTTTTTCTCCGAGGGACCTTATTCCCTCTTTTAATATTTCCTTTTGCTCTTTTTTGAAAAGACGGTGTTCAGGCTGGCTTGTTTCATCTGGGCTCTCTATCTGCATCGCCTTTTTGTCTTCGTTTTCTTCAAGTGCCATATCGAGCGACATCACCGAGAAAAGCGGCGACTTGCTCATAACCTCATTGTATTTTTCTTCTTCAATATTAAGTATACCACAAATTTCCTCTGTTGTCGGCTCTCTTCCGTTTTTTATATAAAAATTTTGTGCGGCATCGTTTATATCGTTAAACGCTTTGCGAAGCCCTCTCGGAATCCAGTCCTGTTTTCTTGCGATATCTATAACCATTCCTCGAATTCTCTTGCTTAGAAATGTTTCAAATTTAACATTCGCCGCTAAATCAAACCTGTCTATTGCCGACATAAGGTTTATAACGCCCTCGTTTATTATATCGTCAACCTGCATAGAATTCAGGTACAGCCCTTTCATTCGGTAGGCGACTGATTTTACAATATCGAGATATCGAAGTGCGAGCTCTTGCTTAACCTCAAGCCTTTTAGTCTTGCCATAGAGGATAAACAGCTCTTCATTCGAGAGTTTACAAAGTCCGATTGAACTTTCGGTCAGCATTTTTCACACTCCTCTAATCTTTATTGATATTGCCTATCGCCTGTATTGAAACGTTGTTTGAAATCTCATTGAATGCAAGTACATAAACCGTTGGGTAGAACTGCTCGAGCAGTTTGTATAGATGGGGGCGTATTACCTGACTTGTGAGAATTACCGCCTGAGAAGAGAGCTCTTTGAACTTTTTGAGATGCTCCCCTATCTGCACTAAAATCTTCTGCATCGTTTCGGGGTCAATAGCTAAGTATATTCCCTGCTCGCTCTTGTGCATACTTGCAACAAGCGCCTTTTCAAGCTCGGTATCTATGGTGATAACCCTCATCTGACCGCCCTCACAGAATTTGCGTGTGATAGTTCGCTTGAGCGCCGACCTTATATTCTCGGTAGTTTGCATTATATCATGCCCACTGCTGTGTGAGTCCGCTATGCTTTCAAGCAGAGTATCCATATCCTTTATCGGAATACCCTCTTTTATGAGGTTTACAAGTATCTTTTGCAGATTGCCTTGACTTATCATATTCGGCACAACTTCCGCCACAAGGTCTGGGGACATTTTCCTTGTATTCTCAAGGAGAAGTGCAACTTCCTGTCTTGAGAGAAGCTCGTGCGCATGTGTTTTAACTGTTTCTGAGAAGTGGGTTAGCATAACCGACAGCGGGTCGATAACCGTATAACCATAAATCTCTGCCATCTCTTTGTTCTCGGGCAGTATCCATTTACTCGGTATACCGTATGCTGGCTCTATCGTATCAATTCCCGATATTTCACCAGCTGGCGAGGGGGGTTCGAGTGCTAAATAGTGATCAACTAAAATCTCGCCTCGCGCCACCTCTTCACCCTTCACTTTGACAACATACTGGTTTGTATTTAGTGACGATTTATCTCGAAGTCGCACTGAGGGGATTACAAATCCCATCGACTGTGCAAACTGCCGTCTGAATATGACAATTCTGTTTATCATCTTGCCGCCAGAGCCCTCATCTACAAGAGGGATTAGCGAGTAGCCAAACTCCATCTCGATAGGCTCAACCCCGATAAGGGTGTAGACGTTATTGATATCTTTATAGAAATCCTCTTCACTGGTAGGGCGAACAACCTCCGCCTGTTCGGCAACTGCAACCTCTTCTTCTGCCTGTTTGCGCATTTTGTTCCCAACCTGAACACCTGTGAAGATAAATAGAAATGATATAACCGCGAGTGGTATAACTGGCATTCCGGGGATAACAGTTAGCACCGCTATAATTCCACCGGTCATTATAATTGCGTTTGGTTGAGCGGTAAACTGCTTTGAAACATCTTCGTTTAGACTTCCCTCAGAAACTGCTCGTGTAACTATCATACCTGTTGAGGTTGATATTAAAAGGGCTGGTATCTGCGACACAAGTCCGTCACCGACTGTTGCAATTGAGTAGACGGTCATAACCTCATCAAATGCCATTCCGTGCATTAGCATTCCCATAGCGGCACCGCCGATAAGGTTTATCGCTGTTATGATGATTGACATGATAGCATCGCCCTTGACAATCTTGGTAGCACCGTCCATAGCGCCGTAGAAATCAGCTTCACGCTGTATAGTTGAGCGCCTATCTCTCGCTTCTTTCTCGGTGATAAGACCAGCTGAGAGGTCAGCATCTATTGCCATCTGTTTACCCGGCATAGCATCAAGTGTGAACCTCGCCGCAACCTCAGCGACACGCTCAGCACCTTTGGTGATAACGATAAACTGCACCAAAACTATGATAAAGAAGATGATGAAACCAACTATTGCATTTCCCTGCAAAACAAAGTCACCAAATGATTTGATAACCGCTCCCGCCTCACCTTGTCGTATAAGGATATTTCGGGTTGAAGAAACGTTAATACCAAGTCGGAATAGGGTTGTGATTAGTAGTAACGACGGAAAAATCGAAAATTCAAGAGGAGCTCTTATGTTCATACTGATAAGCAGTATAATCATAGAGATAGCGATATTTATGATTATCAAGATATCGAGCATAAGCGGATTCATAGGTATAATTATAAGTAATACAACGATAACTACGAAAATCGCTACCGCATTATCAAGAATTTTTTTCATCGCTCCTCCTTAGTTTATTATTCAGTCTATACACATAGACAAGGACTTCCGCAACCGCATTATAGTATTTAGCAGGTATCTCACGGCCTACTTCGGTTTCTGCATATATAGCTCTTGCGAGCGGAATATTTTCAACTACTGCAACAGAATTTTCAGTTGCAACATCTATTATTCGCATTGCGAGCTCGTCGACACCTTTAGCCAAAACTATCGGTGCGCCGTTTTTCTCGGTGTCATATTTGAGAGCTACTGCTACGTGGGTCGGGTTTCGTATAATAACATCTGCCGATGGTACCGCTTGAATCATACGGCTTCGAGCACGCACCCTTTGCATCTCTTTAATCTTGGATTTAATCTCGGGATTACCCTCTGTTTGTTTATATTCTTCCTTAACTTCCTGCTTCGACATCTTAATCTTGCGCTCATATTCCCAGCGCTGATAGAGATAGTCGAAAAAGGCAATTACGGTAAAAATCAAAGTTACTGTAAAGATAAGGTTTAATATCTTATCGAATGTATAAGCAATACTGCTTTCAAGCGGCATATCCATTGTTCTCACAACTTGACTTGAAACGCCAATGAGAATATTATAAACCACTATAATTAGCAGTGCCACTTTAATCATGTTTTTTATAAGTTCAACCGCATTTTTAAGTGCAAAAATCTTTTTAATCCCTTGTAGCGGTGATAATCTTGAAAATTTTGGGTAGAAGTTTTTTGCAGTGAAGAGAAATTTCGTTTGTATTCCGTGCATTATAATTCCTATCGCCATACAGATAAATGCAAATGGCAGAATTATTTTTGCTGCTGCTTTTGCAAACTCAACTCCCACCAATGTAACAGTGCTTGGAGATAACTCGACTATATCGTTTGAGAGGTAGATAAATCTGACAAAGAAGTCGGATATAGTGGAAACTATTGTTGGGGCAAGTATGCTTAGTGAGTAAAATGCGACAAAGACAAATATTACCGTAACGACATCGTTACTCTGAAAAATATTACCTTCTTTCCGTTCGTCCCGTCGCTTTTTGGGCGTGGCTTTTTCGGTCTTAGAATCTGCCGCCATCCGTATCCCTTCCTTTTACCGACTAAGAGTCGTTAATAGATACTCCATCTCATATATCATATCGGAAACAAGTCCGCCGAGGAAATCGCCAATTGGAGAGAACACTACCATAAGCATTAGTATTCCTATGATAACACGGAGCTGTATACTTAACACAAATAGGTTAATCTGTGGTATTATCTTCATCAATATGCCTATTGAAACCTCAACTATCAGCATAAACGCTATAATTGGGAAGGCAAGTCTTAGCATAAGTGAGATGCACTGCAAAAATATAACAATCATCGCATCCCATGTTGCCTGTGTAAAGCTAAATCCCGCATATGGGACTATATCGCCGCTCGTCATGAATATTCTAAAAAATGCAAGGTGACCGTCCACTCCAAAGAAGAGGAGGAAAAAATATATCTGCATGATATTACCGGTCATTGCAACTTGGCTACCACGCTCTGCATCGTAGACGCTCGCCATAGCAAGTCCCATCTGCATATCCATAACTTGTCCCGCATAGAGGGTTACCATCTCAAATAAATCAAAGACAAATCCGAGAACAAACCCTATTCCAAACTCTTTTAACAGGAGAAGACCGTATGTTATTGTGCCATCTCCCACTACCCCACCGAGCTGCGCTGTTGGATAGACAACTATTGCTGTGGTAACGCCTATTGCAAGTCGGAGCATCGTTGGAACTGCTCGTCTGCGAAATATCGGGTTTAGAAGTGTTGCGCCCATCATGCGCATTAGTATTAGCGAGAAGAGGATAAACTCCTCAGATCCTGAAATAAGCATACTATCGTCCCGCTATCATATCGAAAATTTCAACTAAAAATTCTTGAAGTGCCACAAGCATTGTACCGCCTGTTAGCATAAGCATTATCCCAATTACTACAAGTTTGGGAACAAATGTGAGCGTCTGCTCGTGGATTTGGGTTGCCGCTTGGAGGATTGAGATTATCATGCCGATAGCCATAGCGACTATTAGTATTGGGCCACCTATCTGTATTGCCAGATAAAACATCCGATAAAATATATCGCCTATTGCCTCTATCGTCATAATACTCACCTCCTATCTATTTCAAAAAATTATGAAAATCCCGCCGCTATTGCCGAGAAGAGAAGTTCCCATCCGTTAACTGATACAAAGAGCAACACCTTAAACGGAAGTGAGATAGTTGCGGGTGGAAGCATAATCATACCCATCGACATAAGGGTACTGGAAACTATTAAATCTATAAGTAAAAATGGTATAAATAGCAGAAGTCCTGCCATAAATCCCCTTTTTAGCTCACTTGTCATAAATGCGGGGACTATTACCGTCAGCGGTAAATCCTCGGGGTCTGTCGCCTCGCTTATATCCGCGAGAGAGACAAACATATTGAGCGAAGAAACTTCCGTCTGCCGAAGCATAAATTCCTTGAGTGGAACCTGTGCTCGCTCAAGCGCCTCTTCTTGGGTTATCTCACCCTCGGTATATGGGGTGTACGCCACCGTGTTTATATCGTCGATTACAGGGCTCATTATAAAGAGGGTTAAAAATATAGCTATACCTGTAAGCACCATATTGGGCGGTGACTGCTGGGTGCCGAGCGCTGTTCTTGTGAATGAAAGTATGATGATGATTCGCACAAAGCTTGTCATCATAACTATTATCGACGGCAGTAGCATTAGCACCGTCATCATCACAAATATTTCAAGTGTTGGGGTGCTTCCTCCGTTTATACTAATAAATGGATCATTCATCTATACTGTCCTTTTCTTTGCCGTCGCCTCGTTTTAAAAATTTGTCAAAAACCGCCTTAAAGTCGTAAGGAACGGGGGCTTCAAAGTCTGCAAATGTCAGCTCATCTTCTGCGAGCTCACAAAGCTTGCTTATGCCGCCAGTTGTTATCCCAAGAAGCATATACTTCTCTCCAACTTTCGCTATAACAATACTCTTATCCTGACCAATTGGCACTTTTTCAATAATAGTTATATTCCTTGTCGATTTGCTTGCAGAGGAAATACCAGCTATATATCGTGTTGCAAAATAGGTGAGTAACAGTATTATTATAACAATTATAAGCGTTACAACTGCACTTAGTATTCCTTCAAGCATTTAAAATCCTCTATTCAACAATAGTTATTTCGCCGGGCAAAATATCTGTAATTCTTATACCAAAGCTCTCATCGACAACAACCACATCACCTTTAGCAACGCATTGCCCGTTAACATATAAGTCGACCTGTTCACCTGCAAGCTTATCGAGCACAACAAGTGAGCCTTTGTTCAGTTCCAAAATATCTTTTATGTATTTCTTAGTTCTGCCGATTTCAACTGAAACTTCAACAGGTACACCCTTGACAAGCTCGATATTTGAGCCAAATGCTGGGTCGCCGCTTCCACCTTGCAAGTTTGGTCTTGGTGGAGTTCCTACTTTTATCTTCGACGGTGCAGAAACAACGCCCATAAGATGATTATTCATCTCCATCTGCTGTTTCATCATCTGCATCATTTCGTTCATTGTGTTTGTAAGCTCTGGAGAAACCGCAACTGCTGCCGCTGGTGCCGCCGCTACTGGAGCTGCCGCAACCGGTGCCGCTGCTACTGGAGCCGGAGCTACTTCTACTGGCGCTGCAACTGGAGCTGGTGCCACTTCTATCGGTGGAGCAACAGGAGCTGGTGCCGCTGGCGCTTCCTCTATAATCTCAGGTATATCGATTGGAGGTGGAAGACCTTCGTCATCGTCTGTTATATCTTCAGGCATACCGTCTTTGAAGAATCCCGAAACTATCTCTTTAACAAGGTATATCGGTAGGAGGTTTATAAATTCACTCTCAATTTTTTCTCCGATTTTTAGGTTAAAGCTCACTTCAACCATAACATCTTCTTCAAAATATTTTTGTTTAAACATATCTGGGGATTCTATCTCGAATATCTGCGGAGGCATAATATCTACAACTTTGCCGAGCATATCTGCAAGGGCAGTTGAAGAAGAACCCATCATCTGGTTCATAACCTCTCCGACAGCACTTCTCGATAGTTCATCGAGTTCAAAGCCGACTGGGTCTATCTCTGTAAACATCAACATCTCAAGGATAACGCGAACATCCTCGAGCTTTAATATCATAACATTTCTGCTCGATAACCCCTCACAATACTCTATCTCAACGCCAACAGCAGGCTCGAGGTCCTTAAAATCAAACTCATCTTTACCTCGCACACTAACAACAGGGGTTGTTATATCAACCCTTGAATCGAGCATGGTTGAAACAGCAGTTGCCGCTGAGCCTAAGCTTATGTTCAGTATTTCACCAATAGCATCTATTTCCACGGATGTTAAATTTTTTGTATCCATCGCTAAATCTCGCTTTCTTCAAAGATTATTTTCCGACCTCAAGAGCTTTTTGCATCATAAGTTTCAGCGCATTGAATGCCGTTACATTGGCGGAATATGCGTTTGTCGCCGCCATTGCATCTGCCACTTCTTTTACCGAATCTATATTCGGAAGGTAGATATAACCTTCTTCGTCAGCATCCGGATGAGTTGGGTCAAATACTGCCTGTAGCTGTGAGTCGTCCTCTACAATCTCAGTAACCTTGACGCCAGGTGTTTCACCACTTCTAGCCACTTGGTTAAAAACGTTGTAAAAAGAGTCCCCATTGCTTTCAAAGACAACCGTCTTGCGTCTATAAGGCTCGCCACTCTCTGTCCTTGTAGTCCCCATATTTGCGATATTCTCAGAAACAATATCTAAGCGAAATCGCTGGGCAGTCATACCGGAACCACTTATATTTAGTGCGCTAAAAAATGCCATAGTATACTCCTTCTATCCGATAATCTTAGAAACCGCCTCTACTATTCTGGTTGGTTTAAACGGTTTCACGATAAAGTCCTTAGCACCTGATTTTATAGCATCAATAACCATCGGCTCCTGACCCATAGCACTACACATTATTATACATGCATTAGCATCGTGCGCTTTTATTGCTTTTAGTGCGTCAAGACCATTCATGTTTGGCATTGTGATATCCATAAGTACAAGGTCTGGTTTTTCTGTTTTGTAGGTTTCAAGTGCAATAGCACCGTCTGCCGCCTCGATAAGGTCGGTGTACCCCGCTTTTGTCAGCGCATCTTTAATCATCATTCTCATAAATGCCGCATCGTCAACTATCATAATTTTTGCCATAATTAATCCCTCTTTCTTTCTAATATAAATTTATTGTTATTCGCTCATGAGCTTCTTTGAAAAACGCCTGTTGATTAGTACTGCTGTATTTTTATTATAAACACCGAGCTTGCCCTCAAACCACGGTTGCCCCTCAACATGTAAGGTGACATCTGAATCTTTATGCATCGCAAGGTCTATAACATCGCCAACCTTTAAGCTGTATACACTCTCAAGCGGAAGCTGTGCATTTCCTATCGTCGCTTTCACCTCGAGATGGCTCTTGTTGAGCGCTGTTAGTATATGCTCACCAGCACGAAGTTGCATACTCTCATCCACGCCATCAGCAAAGGTTTTCTTCTCAATAGATGCGAACACCTCTGTTAGATAAGTTCCTGGAACACATACTGTGATAATACCATCTATCTCATTTATCTTTACATTGAGCATCACTATAACAACAGGCTCATCAAGACTTACTTCTCCGAAAAATGCAGGGTTATCTTCAAGCCTCTCATGAATAATAGAAAGCTCTGCGTAGTTGCTCCAAGCGCCGACGGTGACCTCCATTATATAGGACATTATCTTCTGGTATACCGCCATTTCAAGCTCGGTATAGGTGTATGACATATCAACATCCGGCTCACTTCCAGAGCTTCCGAGCATTCTATCTATAATGCTGAGCACAAGCTTTTGTGATGCGTGAAACATCATCGGAAGCGCTTTCCCCTCACCCGGAATTTTAACCTCTAAAACAGTCATAACATCGGTGTCGGATAGCATGTTATTAAATTCAAAATACCTCTGCTCCTCAACGGTTATAACCTCTGACTCACACATCGTGCGCAGTACACCGTTTAGTCGCAGTGCGACAAGCCTTGCATAATTATCATATACTCCCCTGAGAAGTCGCATTCTCTCGTTTGTGAACTTCTTCGGACTTGAAAAGTCATAGAGTTTATAATTATCTTCGGGCTCTTTTTCCTCTGGAGGTGGCGCTCCGCCACCAGCCATAGAGTTTAGTAGTTCGTCAATTTGACTTTGACTTAATACTTCTGCCATCTCTTCACTCCAATTTACTGTGTTTAAAAAACTTACCCGCTATACAAATAGTTTAATTTTATCAAAATCTACTAATTGTTGTTCGTTCAGTTTCCACTGAACACCCACAGCGCAATATTTTGCCTAAACTATTTTTAGCTAATTCTTAATTATCTTCGTCGGTAGCGTCGTCTGTTTCAGTGCCGTCGTCCGCTTGTGCGTCTGGTGTATCATCTGCACTATCGGCTGTGTCATCACCGTCGAGAGCGTCGCCACTGGTGCCGTCGCCTTCTTCGCCATAAACTTCGCCATAGTATTCCTCAAGGCTTTTCTCAACTGCGTCGTTTTTAGTTATAAGTATCTCAACACGGCGATTTTGTGCGGTTTCTTCTGCTGTATCAAAGCTTGCTATCGGGCGAAACTGCCCAAAACCAAGACTTATAAACTTCTCGCCCGCTACAACATTTTTCTCTTGAATATATGCGGTAACAACTGCTGAACGAGAGGCTGAGAGCACCCTATCTATATAGATATCATTTGGGATATTCGGGTTTGCCTGTGTGGTATGCCCGAGTACTTGAATTTCAAAAATTGCTTCTGACGCTGGAGCTAAAAGCTCTGATAACCCATCGAGCACTACCGCGCCCTCAGGGAGAAGAACATCGCTATCTCCCGCAAAGAAGATGCTATCTCTAAATGTTATAAACGAATACCCATCGCCTGAAGCTACCTGAATATCGTGCGTCCCTTGATATTCTGCCGCAAAATCGACTAAGTTATCGAGCAGCTCTTCAAATGCCTGATCGTTGACATTTACCGTCTCTCCCGGAACTGGATCATCTCCATCATCAGGTGTTGTTGGTGAAACAATCTGAGCTGGATCCTCGGCATTTGGGTTTAAGCTTCGTACGAGGTTTGCCCATTTTTCCTGGTCGACCGACGAAATAGAGTAGAGCAATACAAAGAAGCAGAGAAGCAGTGTTACCATAT
>CAYJJJ010000047.1:0-14676 GCA_964370465.1 uncultured Oscillospiraceae bacterium | reverse complement strand
GAAATGGAGTAGGTTAATATTAAAGGACGATGCAGAAAATCTGCATCGTCCTTTTTTTGTTAAGTGATTTAATTTTTTAAAACGCTAGGTAAAACATATAGAAACCGATAAGCATAATAGCGGCTCCCATAACTATTTTGAGCACTTTGCCGAATTTGCCAAATTTCTCGCTCTCTCTGAGTTTCGACACGAAGCCGACAGAGCTACCTGCAATTACCGCAAGTATCCCATGCCCCACTGAGTAGAGAAGGAGCAGCAGAATGCTGTAAGCGATATTATTACTTGATGCAACAACCGCAAGCAACGCTATTAGCACTGGAGTTGAGCACGGTGACGAGAAGACGCCACCGAGCATTCCAGCTATAAGCGCGCCGGCGTAACCCCTCTTTTTATTTTTTGATATAAGATAGCTCGATGGAATTATCTCATAAATTTCAAATGTTTGCAGTGCCATTAGCATCATAAGAACACCGAGGATTATATACCAAATGCTACTGCTATTCCCAAGCAGGCTTCCAGCTGTTGCCGCTATCACACCGAGAATTGTAAAGGTTATTGCAGAGCCTACTGCAAAGGTGAGCGATAAGCCAAACGCATTTTTCCCACTCTTACTGCCACTCGCTCCAACATACCCGACAACCAGCGGAACTGTTGATAGAGAGCAGGGTGTGAAAGATGTGAGTATTCCAGCTACAAGCGCAAGAATAGGCGCTATAAAACTATTTTCCGTAATAAGACTGGAAATTCCCTCAAGCATTGCATCCATTAAACCGAAACCCCCATATCCTCAAGTATCATATACATCTCTTCTTCAGTGAGTCCACCTTGGTGCACTGTGAACAGATGCTCTTCTGTGTCGGGGTCAACATACATTATAAATTTAATAGGCAGTGTTTCGCTCGGCTCATATGGACCACCGTCCGCCTCAACTATTACCTGAGTTGGTATAGTCATAACAGGGTAGCCGTCTGCACCGTTTGCATTAACCCAAACATCTACAAACTTTATTATAGCTTTGCCCTGTGTGTCGGCATTTACATTCTCCAAAACAGGCGCCATCTCAATACAAGGAATACACTCTGTCGCCCCGAAATCTATTATTATCGGAATCCCGTAATCCGAGAGTGCTTCTATATCCACAGAGGATGCGTGGAGCGCAAAGTCGTCACCTTCCTCTATAACAACTTTATCTCCCCTACTCAAAAACCAAATTCCCGCAATAACCGCCACCATAAATATAGGTACCACAATCTGCAATACTCTTTTTTTATTCATAAGTCACCTCAAAAGTTCATATCAAATTATATTTATATATTATAATTTGAAAACAACTGAAAGTCAATAAAAAAAAGCGGTACTACCGCTTAATTTCATCTGCATTCTAATAATGCGTATTCACTTTTTCAGTATTACATATTGAAATTAATCGAAATGTATCGGAGAGAAGCTCGCTTGTACTTAACAGTACCCCTCCGATACAATTATTTAAAGCATAAGTAACTCGTTTTTCTATTTGCTATTATATCACAATTAAAACTAAAAATGGCAATTGTTGCAAGAAAACCACAAACGAAACACTAATTTGCAAACTTTGCAAATTACAGCTTGTAAAACGTATTTTTTCTAACAAAAAAGTTACAAGAAAAAAACAGCCGAAGCTGTTTTTAAAAATGTATAAGTGCTATTCTTTTTTAGAGCCGCTATCTTCAGATACCACTCGACTATTCCCCCGAATAAAAATAAATACGGCAACAGAAATAATTATAACATACCCTATAACACTGTACCCCGACGGCAACACACCGAATATAAAGAAACTATATAGAGCAGAAAAAACTATTTGACTATAATCATAAACCGAAATATCTTTTGCAGGAGCATGAGCATAAGCCGATGTAACACCAAATTGTCCAAGGCTCGCCGCAACACCTGCACCGAGAAGAAATAGGAGCTCAGTTAAAGTCATCGGAACGAAATTAAAAACAACAAATGGTAAGCAGGCTACCATTGAAAAAGCCGAGAAGAAAAATATGATGAAAGGGCCTCTCTCACCACCGATTGAGAGTTTTCTAATGAAAGTATATGCAAGTCCCGCTGTCATCGCCCCGAAAAATCCCGCAAGCGCTGGTATTGTTGTCATTGTGCTACTTATCGGCACGTTTACAAAAATCGAAATAATGATATTTGGGTTTATTATGAAAATGCTTCCGATAAATGCAACAATAATACTGACAATTTGCCATATCCTTATCCGTTCCCTTAAAATGAAAAACGAAAAAATTATAACAAAAAACGGCGATAACTTTGCAATTGTCGATGCATCAGCGAGGATTAAATTGTCTATTGCGTAGAAGTTTAGAAACATTGAAATCGTGCCAAAAGAAGCTCTCATAAGCAAAAACTTTAGATTTTCTTTTTTAAACGAGAAGTCACCACCCTGCTTTATAATAAGACCGAACGAAAAAATCGTTGCGACTATATTGCGAAATAACGTCTTCTGCATAAACGGCACCCCGTCCCCCGCAAGCTGCACAAACAAGCTCATCGTCGCAAACCCAAGTGCCGATAAAATTATGTAAAAAATACCTTTTTTTGTGTTGTTCATCAAAGTTCCTTTCAAAATTTCTTTTGATTTTAAATTATATTCTCTCATTCATACTTTTAATCGACATAATTTTACTTATTTGCTATTAACTATTACTTATTACTTCCCAAAAAATCCAACTGCAATTTTAGTGAAGAGTGAATAATAAACAAGTAAAAAATCCTTATAGCAAGCTACAAGAATTTTTCGCCTACCGTGGTTAAAATAGCTGTGCTTGAATTTGTGGCAAAAAATACCGACCTAGCAAAACTAAGTCGGTAAATGTGTCCAGCTTCAAGCTGGTGGTGCCGGTAGTCGGGGTCGAACCGACACGGTATCGCTACCACCGGATTTTGAGTCCGGCACGTCTGCCAATTCCATCATACCGGCATTTCTGCCATGCGACGTTTTTGTCGCTTAACCATTATATCAAATTACAGAGCCTTTTTCAAGATATTTTTAATCTAAGTTTCAAACTGCTTTTTAGCAAATTAAAACTCTTCATAATAAAACTTCTAGTCGATATTCGGTCTATCTTGGTCGCCGTCCGCCTTGAACATTCTGAAGTTTTCGGCATTTGAAGTGAAGAAAAAGTAGTCGGTATTTTCTTTTTTAAGCGGCTCTAAGTAGTTTGGAATTATACTTTTATTGTCCTCTTCGCGCACAGTAAATCCCGCTTTTTCAACCGTTTCGTTTGATAGCCCGAAATAATAAATATCAATATATTCTGCCGATTCATCCAACAGGAGGTTGTATATACCCTCGCCCATCTGCACAAAATCTTGCTCTTCGCCTAAAAAATCCACTATACGAAAAACACGCACACTCTCGCAAATTACCTCACGAACTATCAATACAGAGCTCCCCTCTTTGAAAAACCTGTATTTATTATATGGGTAATCTATATATCTGCGGTTTAGATACCAGCTATCTTTCCAAGGTCGTATATCAGTGTTTATTTTCGTTTCAAGGAGTTCTTCACCGCTTATCTCACAAAGCTTGTTCTCACCTTTTTTTGGTGTGTTCGTTTTATTGATATCAACTTTAGACAGCTTTTGCAAAACACTATCATTAATCATATAAGCGTGCATCAGCTTATCTGCATGATAGCCTAAGAACTTATAAAAAGGCATTGTGTTTTCCCGTATATTGTTGCAAGAAATCACCTTTGCACCAATAATTTTCGAAACTTCTGCCATCAGCTCAAACCCAGCGCCTTTTGCTGAAGGGTCTGCGCACCAGATAGATATCCAAACATCGTCTAATGCTTCTGTCGACTTTATATACCCGCAAAGAGCAACAAGTCGCTCGCTAAAATAGGCTCCACAGAAGTTTATCATATCGCCATCGAGATAGTAGTGGTTGAAAAATACATCTTTATTCACAAGTGGGTGGTTAAGTCCCCAAAACTCGTTTAGAAAATCTATAGCGTCTTCTTTTTCCAAAAGTGAAAGCCTTCTAAAACTATACTTACTCAAAAGAGGCACCTCCGTTTATCGGAAGGTTAACACCGGTAATAAATGAAGATTGTTCCGATAGGAAAAACTGCATACCGTTTACGACATCATCAATAGTCGCATTGCGTTTCATAGGGTTTCCCATCGCTGACGCCTCGATAACAAGGTGACTTGTGTCCGCTAAAAACTTTGTTTCAATCATATAAGGTGACACCGCATTAACGGTTACCCCACTCGCTGCATAGTCGGTCGCAAGAGAGCGCATTATCCCTTTAAGCGCCGATTTTACCGCAACATAGCTTGTTGTGTTTTTCGGTGGCACTCCAACTATATATGAAGTTAGCATAAACAAAACTCTGCCAAACTTCGCCTTTGCCATTTTCGGTAAAACTGCTTTTGAAATCTCTACCGCACTGTGGATTTGAAGATTTATATCCGCCCCAAAACGCAGAGTGTCAAACTTTGAGAACTTTGCATTTATCACCCGAAGTGCTGGCAAAAAAACAAAATGACTAAAGACCTTATCTGCAATAGAAGCTGTAAACTTTTCTATCTCTTCTATCTTGGTAAGGTCCGCTTTTATCGTGCTTAAATTTTCGTATTCTTCTTTGAGCGCTGAAAGCTCGCCTTCACTCTTAGAAAAATGAGCGGTTATCTCGCAGTTTTTTGGAAGCGTTTTAATAAGGGCAACCCCAATATCCGAAGACGCCCCGATAATCAAATAGCTTTCGTTCATCTCGCAACTCCTGCCTTAATAACAGCGGTTGAAACCTTTTTGCCCTCGCTGTTTTTTATTGATGCCTTTATAGTTAACACCTTGAAAAGGTCGTTTTTCTCGTGTACTTTCCCCTCAACTAAAAGCTTATCCCCAATATACACAGGGTTTTTGTATTTTATATCAACCGAGTGGAGCAGACAATGTTCACCTGGAAGATAAACACCTGCAACAGTTGAATAAAGAGCAGAGGTTAAAAGACCATAGACAACACGCCCGCTATAGCCTCTGTTTTTTGCGTAATTCTCGTCTAAATGTATCGGGCTTGTATCCCCTGAAATCTCAAGAAATTTTTCCATATCGCTCTTCGTTATTTCTTTTTCAAAAGAAATACTCTGCCCTACCTCTATTTCATCGTAGCTATAGCTGTTCATATAAGTCTTTCAATTAGCGCAATCATATCGCCGACGTTTTCAAGGTCACGAACATCTTCCATCTTAAACTTGATTTTAAACTCCTGCTCCATAGCAGTTAGCAGATTTATCTGCTCGAGGCTATCCCAATCCTCGATATCCTCAGCGTTTGTGCCATAGGTTATCTCTAATTCTTCATCGTCAAAAACATCTCTGAAAATTCCCTCAACTTTTATAAAAATACTATCGTTCATATATCCTCCTTAAAAATTGCCATAAATACTGTGTTTATATACTCTCCATCTAAAAAAGCATCATCTATAAAAATCCCCTCGACTTTAAACCCCGCTTTTTTATATGATTTTATCGCTCCCTCATTTTTCTCAAATACCCGAAGCGAGATTTTATTAAGTCCGAGCTCTGAAAAACCATACTCGCAGATAAGCTTGCAGGCTTTTGTACCATAACCTTTGCCGTGTGCCCGGCGCTCTCCTATAAATATCCCAAACTCCGCTTTTTTTGCAACTTTATCGATATCACGCAGAAAGGTAGAGCCTATGTCAACACCGTCTGCCTCTATGATAAACTGTGCTATCTCACCGGCATTAACTCTCAAAAGCCAGTTGTTGTGTGTTTCTTTTGTGAGTGTTTCTCTGTAAAAGAAATTATTTCGAACAAAATCCGTATTCCGCCATTTTAAAATATTATCGGTATCTTTATCTGTTATCGCCCTTAAACTCACCGCCATTATAATACCTCAATGAAACTCTCTGCAACATGCTTTGCATCATCAACTGTCATATCTGCATAGAGAGGTAGTCGGAGAAGACGTCTTGAATACTCTTCAGTTATAGGTAACATACCCTCTTTATATGAAAGCTCAATACCTTTCGGCGCTGAGTGGAGCGGGATATAGTGGAAAACAGCTATTATTCCACGCTCTTTTAGTTTCGCTATAACTCTATTTCTCGTCTCCTCGTCCTCTAAAATAACAAAGAACATATGCGCATTATGAGTTGCATAGTCTGGTATTTCATTCACTTTTATCTTGCCAGCGCTCACAAGTGGTGCGAGCATCGCAGAATAGGTATTGTAAACTGCCATTCGCTTATCCATAATCTCAGAAAATCTCTCGAGTTGCGCTGTTAAAAGCGCCGCTAGCATATCTGATGGTAGGTATGATGAGCCGAGGTCACGCCAGGTATATTTATCAACTGCGCCTTTGATAAACAGCGTTCTGTCTGTTCCTTTTTCACGGATTATATACGCGCGATTGACAAGCTCTTCTATGTTTACAACTAAAGCGCCGCCCTCGCCCATCGTATAGTTTTTTGTATCGTGGAAGCTATACGCTCCAAAATCAAAAAGACTGCCGGCAGGTCTTCCTTTATAACTGCTACCGACCGACTGCGCCGCATCTTCAATGGTGAAAAGGTTGTGTTTCTTCGCAATAGCATTTATCTTATCTGCATCGGGAACAACGCCTGCATAATCGACAGGCATTATTGCTTTAGTCTTGCTATTTATAAGGCTTTCAATCATATCTTCGTTTATATTCATCGTTTCGGGGCGGACATCGATAAATCGAGGATGCGCTCCACGAAGAAGAATTGCATTTGCAGATGATGAAAAGGTAAAACTCGGAACAATTACCTCATCGCCCGGATTAATATTAGCTAAAATACAGCCCATCTCAAGCGCTGTTGACGCCGAAGTTGTGAGCATTGTGTTTTTAATTTTTAATGTGTCACAGAGAAGCTTCGTTGCCCTATCTGTAAACTCACCATCACCACAAAGCTTTCCCTCAAGTGCTTGTGCAACATAACTTTTTTCAAGCTCTGTAACCGATGGTTTTGAAAAATAAATCAAAATAAAACCCTCCAAATGTGATAATTTATTTTATCACATCAGAGGGTTTTATTCAATAATTTTTAGTTAAATAAACTCTTCTCGCTCCACTTTCACAACAGCAAAAGTTATATCATCGGAAAAACCCAAGGAGAGAGCGTGTGCTTTTTCGCATAAAAACTGCGCCGCCGCCGCTGGAGCTTTGCTTTTTATCTCACTCTTATACTCCTCAAGCCATGAGCCATCATCGACCGCTCCGCCATCGGTCATCATAATTAGAACATCACCGTCGTACACTCTGAATTTTTGCAATGGGTAGCTCTCCCCCGCAAGTATCCCCATCGGGAGTTTTTCGTTTGAGTATTTTATGAATTTATCCCCACGCAGTATATATGTCGGACAAGCGCCCGCCTTTAGATTTTTAACAGCCCCTGTGTACAAATCGAGGGAAATTGCATCTATTGTACAAAGGCTCTCCTCCTCGCTTTTGACAAGCAGAGTTGATGAGAGAAACTTTGAAACGCTCTCAAATGTCATGCCCGCTTTCATAAGCTTTGAGAAAGATATTGCCGCAAAGTTTCCATCTATTGCCGCTTCGTGACCACTGCCCATACCGTCGGATATCACAAGGTTTAGGTTATCCTTGTTGTCGCAAAAATAGCGGATAGCGTCACCGCAATATTTCTCACCGGGGTACGCCCTCTGAGCGTAGCCAACAGTCGGGATAAACACCGCTTTTTCATAAAAGGTGAGGTGGATATTGCTCCCCTCGTCAATAGTCGGGTAGGTGAAAGAGGCGTCACAGATATTCACAAGGATATTCAAAACCTCTTTGATATCCTCCTTTTCGAGCTCTCTAAAAATAAGAGTTATTATCTTTCGACCGTTTGTAAGGGTTGCAACTTTTGCCTCTTTTAGCTTAAATCTGCGAAGCATTGCCTTTTCAACTGTAGCAATAAGCTCTGTATCGATATACTTTATCTCGGCTATCTCGTCTTTTATCTCAAGGAGCATACTGCTCATTCCCGATAGATTATCTCTGCAAATATCTCGCATACCTATAATACGCTGTTTTGACTTTGCAACTAATACCATCTCTTTGTAGTTGCTATTTATTTTATTTATTATCTCGGTGCGGTTTTTGCAGTGGATTTTAAAAAACCGAGGGAGTGTTATATGACTAATTTCACCAAGACTTTTTAGCGTTCCTCTTATATCGTTAAATCCACCGAGCATTTCAGAATAAAACTCACCGGTGCACTCATCTCGTCTTGAGCATTTTCTGCAAAGGCTCTCTTCAACCTCTGTGAATATATACGATACATCTCTCTGCATAACTGGGCTTGTCCGCTGATAAAGTCCCTCTATCATCTTTGAAACGTCCATAAGACCTTGCGCCACATTTTGCAACCTTGTTCCTACCATCTCTTTTATAAAGCCGTTTTTGTCTTTAATTTTCGCCTTTTCGGAAATGGCATTTATCGCTTTTGCGGGGATTATCATAAAAGTTGTAGTTGCAATCGCTGTGGCTATCAGCAGATAAATAGGGTTTTCTGTTTCGGTGAGCAGAAGATATAGCGCAACTGTAGCGATAAACGAGAGCGCCGAGATAAACTTTGAAAAATCGGCAAAAACACCAGCCAAAATCGATGCCAAAACAAACGCCCCGACCGCCGAAAAAGGGATAGCGCCACCGAGCGCCGATAGAGAGAAAACAACCGCCGCAATAGTAGCCCCGGCACCCTCGGAAATAGCATAAGCTATATATAGCGAGATAAGCGATGAAACCGAAACCCCGAGCGATATCGGGAGAAAATCGAAGAAAAATAGCGGAATTAAAAAGAAGGATGCGGCGGCTACAATTGAAATACGCTCCTGTTTTGAAGTTGAGAAGATGTTTCTCTTATCCTCATAGATAACCTCGTTTGCCACCGAGAAAAAATAGCATGCACCAAAAGCTAAAAACCCTTCAGATAAAACCGAAATAAGGTATGCGGATGGCGCACCGCTGAGCAGATAATATAGAATACCTGAGGCATAGATAGATGCAAGCGCCACAAAAGGGGCGGCGAGCTGTTCACGGTATCCTAAAAAGAGAAGCGCTCCATAGCAGAGAGCGAGGGCGGCTATGTACTTAATTGGTTCTGGGGCAAACAAAAAATATCCGATTGCCGCCCCGATATAGGCAAACGGACTTGTCCCCTTTTTGCAACATGCAAAAGAAAGCGCAAAGGGCGAGAGGGTAAAAACGTTTCCGAGGGTTAACAAAAACCCACCGAGAAACAAAATTGCCCCCTCGCCCATATTAAAATTATCTCTGCTTAATACATCTGTCCTTTTCAAACTTCGCACCCTCCGCACACTGCTTTTTTAAGACAGTATACGAGTGACAGTAAAAAAAGGATGTCGAAATTAAGAAAGTTTTTCTATCGCTTTTCCTATTCGACTAATAGTTTCTGCTTTCCCTAAAATAGCGGCTATTTCGATGCCACCACCTGGGGTGAACGCTTTGCCTGAAAGCGCAACACGGAGCGGATATAAAAGAAATCCGTTTTTAACTTCAAGCGCTTTCGCCATATCCATAAGGCGCTCGTGTAGGTTTTCAAATGAAAAGTCTTCACACTCCACAAAAAGCGGCAACATCTCACGGAGCATCAAAAGCGAGCTCTCAGCTGTTGTCTTCATTTTTTTGTTTGTGTAGAGCTCTGCGTCATACTCAGACATTGTTTCAAAGAAATCGACCTGCTCTTCTATATCGATAAGCTTCTCGCATCGCTTTTGCAAAACGGTGCAAAGGAGCTTCTTATCTATTTCACGGCTGACAACCCTGTCGATATGCACAGTTGCTTTTGCATAGAACTGCTCTTCTGTGAGCGCTCTGATATACTCGCCATTTAAAAAGTTTAGCTTGTTTATATCAAAAATCGCCGGTGATTTTGATATATTCTTCACTGAAAAATGCTCTACAAGCTCCGGCAGTGAAAACATCTCGCGCTCACCGCCCGGGCTCCATCCGAGAAGGGCTATATAGTTGAGTATCGCCTCTTTGAGATACCCTTTCTCAACTAAATCCTGATAGCTTGCGTCACCATTTCGCTTTGATAATTTGTTTTGCGCATCTTTCATAACGGGTGAGCAGTGGATATATTTTGGCACATCCCAGCCAAATGCTTCATACAGAAGATTGTATTTCGGGGTCGATGAAAGATACTCATTTCCACGGATAACATCGGTTATCCCCATAAGATGATCATCGATAACGTTTGCAAAGTTATAGGTCGGCATACCGTCCGCCTTAATTAAAACCTGGTCATCAAGGGTATCAGCAGGAGCTGTGATATCGCCAAAAACCTCATCGTGAAAGGTTATATCGCCTGTTAGTGGCATCTTCTGGCGGACAACATAGCTCTTTCCCTCTGCTATATTTCGCTCTATCTCTTCTTTTGAGAGCTCTCTGCAACGTCCGTCGTATTTTGGAGGTTGTCCCGATGCTTTTTGAATTTCGCGCATCTCATCTATTCGCTCTTTAGTGCAAAAACATTTATAGGCGCCACCCTTTTCGATAAGCTCTGTCGCATAAACCCCGTAGCTATCTTTGCGCTCACTTTGGATATATGGGCCGTATTCACCGCCGATATCGGGGCCTTCATCCCAGTTAAGACCTGTTTCTTTTAGGGTGTTATAAATTATATCAACAGCGCCCTCTACTAGTCGCTCCTGGTCGGTATCCTCAATTCTTAAAATAAATGTGCCACCCTGCTGCTTTGCCTGAAGATAGGCATATAGCGCTGTGCGCAGATTCCCAACATGCATATACCCTGTTGGAGAGGGTGCAAACCTTGTTCTGACCTTTGCCAAAATTATCACCTTTTCTTTTGTTTTATAAGGATATAGTACACTTAAAACCCCCTTTTTGTCAAACTAAAAAGCGAAAATAACTGTTTTATAATTCCCTTTTTTATGGTATTATTATCTTTATAGGCATCGACTTTTGATGCAAAAAGATATTTGTAAAGGAATGATAAAAATGGAGTACAACTATTCAGATAAAATAAGCGGTGTTACACCGTCGGTTATTCGTGAGATTTTAAAGTTCGCAAATGAGCCTGGAATCATATCCCTTGCGGCTGGAAACCCAGCTTTTGAAACTATCCCTGTGGAGTTTATCGAGAGTGCGGCAGCCGATATTTTAAAAAATCAAGCTGCAGTTGCTCTATCTTATAATATTTCAGAGGGCTACAACCCTCTTCGCGCAGAGCTTCGCACCCTTATGGAAAAGCGCTATAATATCGATATGGAAAAAAATGAGCTTATTGTTGTTGCCGGTGCTCAACAAGGGCTTGACTATACACCGAAAGTTCTCTGCAACGAGGGCGATACCGTTTTGTGCGAAAACCCAACTTTTGTCGGTGCACTTAATGCATTCAGAGCCTATAATGTAAACTTAGTTGGAATTGATATCGATAAAAATGGCATGACAGCCGAGAGCTTGCAGAGCGCTCTCAATGAAAACAAAAATGTTAAATTCTTATATTTAATTCCAAACTTCCAAAATCCAGCTGGGTCTACTATGAGCCTTCAAAACAGAAAAGATGTTTTAGCGCTCTGCCAAAAAGAGAATATAATTATCCTTGAGGATAACCCTTATGGCGATATCAGATTCTACGGCGAGGATATCCCCTCGATAAAATCGATGGACACAAATGGAAACGTCATCTATCTCGGCAGTTTTTCAAAAATCCTAAGTGCCGGTCTACGTGTTGGATATATCGTTGCGCCAAAAGAGATGATAGGCAAGTTTACTATTGCAAAACAGGTAAACGATGTGCACACAACTATCCTCTCGCAGATGATCTGCCATAAATTCTTAACCGAGTACGATTTTGCCGCTCACATAGATAACAACAAGGCGTTTTACAAAGAGAAGTGCGAGCTTATGGTAGGACTAATCCGTGAGCACTTTAGCCCGAATGTTAAGTTCAACGCTCCAGAGGGCGGACTTTTCATCTGGTGCACTCTTCCAGATAACATCGATATGCAAGCCTTCTGCAAAGAGGCGGTTAACAGAGGTGTTGCGGTCGTACCTGGCAATGCATTCTCAGCTGATGAGAGCGCACCTTGCCAGTCGGTAAGACTTAACTTCTCAACACCTACAAAAGAGCAGATTGAAAAAGCAGTGCCGATAATTGGCGCCCTTACAAAAGAGCTCGATATATAATTTATAGGAGTTTATAATGGACAAAAAACAGACGATTTTTTCAGGCATTCAGCCGACAGGCACCTTTCATATAGGAAACTATTTTGGAGCGGTGAAGTCTTGGCCTGCCCTTCAAGATGAATACAACTGCATCTACTCGATAGTTGATATGCACGCGATAACGGTGCGTCAGGTACCCTCAGAGCTTCGGGCGCAGTCGCTTAACTGCTACGCTCTTCTGCTCGCTTGCGGACTTGACCCGGAGCGTAGCCTTGTATTTATTCAAAGCCATGTGGCAGCACACGCACAGCTTGCATGGATACTAAACTGCTACACCCAGTTTGGCGAGCTATCACGTATGACCCAATTTAAGGATAAGAGCGCTAAAAATGCCGACAACATAAATGCCGGGCTCTTCACCTACCCCTCACTAATGGCGGCGGATATTCTCCTTTATGGTACAGACGTTGTACCTGTTGGAGTTGACCAACGCCAGCATTTAGAGCTTGCACGCAATATCGCAGTTCGCTTTAACGGTGCATACTCTGAAACTTTCACTGTTCCAGAAGCTCTCTACCAAAAGGTTGGGGCAAAAATTATGTCCCTCTCAGACCCCACTTCAAAGATGAGCAAATCGGACCCGAATCCAAACGGTGTTGTGACTATTCTTGAGAGCAAAGATGAGATTATAAAGAAGTTTAAAAGAGCAGTTACCGATTCGGATAACGAGATAGTCTACAAAGATGGCAAAGACGGGATAAACAACCTGCTATCTATCTACTCTGCCGCAACTGGCAAGAGCATTGAAGAGTCTGTTCGTGAATTTCAGGGCAAAGGCTATGGCGACTTTAAAATAGCGGTTGGTGAGGCGGTTGCTGATAGTTTAGCATCGGTGCGAGAGCGCCATGCACAGCTTATGGCAGACAAAGAATACCTTGCAAAATGCTATACTAAAGCGGCAGTAGATGCCGAGAGGGTTGCATTTAAAATGCTCTCTAAAGTTTATAAAAAAGTGGGATTTGTGCCGTTTGACAGACGGATTTTGGATTAGTTTGATTTGTAATAGTTTTAAGGAGTATTATAATGAAGAAATCTATAAAATATATTGCGATAGATGCAGTTGCATTTATTTTTGTACTGGCGTTATTTTGTGTGATAAATTATATTGATTTGTCAGTAGTGATTACTATATACATACCAATATTTATTATTTCAGCCTTGCTTATCGTTTTCAAGAAATATTATATCGGACATATTTTTCTTGTATCAGCCGAGGTCGGTCTAATCGCAGAATATATATTTCATCGTTTAAATGCTGATAACCCGAATATGTCAGGTACGTTTCTCAATATTGTTATTTTAGCTATCGGATTGATAGCAGGAATAATTGTTCAAGTATATAAAAGCAAAAACAAATAAATTTAACCCCACATATAAAAGCTGATATTTCATTATCTCTAAATGAAATATCAGCTTTTTTTAGTTTTGTATTTGTGGTGGTTTTAAAAACTCAACTCTCAAACAAGCTTCGCTCTTTTCTCACCTTTTCTATCTTTAGCATCACTCGAATTAAGTTAAAGGTCAAAAGCGAAATCATGCTGCCATAGGATACTGCGAGAAAGATAATCTCACCTAAAGGAAAGGTAAATTTAAAATGGAAAACAATGGCTAATATAACTGCAAGAAGGGCGGCTATTAAAACTGTCAACAGATTGCGAATTCGGGAGAGCTGGCTAATAATTGCGCTCCTATCAGAAATCAAGTTAAACTCCCCTTCTGCTTTTGCTTTTTTAAAGTACACCCATTTTTTAAAGGAAGATAGATAGGTAGCCCCTGTTTCCTCGACAAATCTTATATAGCTCTCCCCTTCGATGCTTTTTGGGGAGTTCGGAAGTAGTTGCAGGCGAATTGTATATTCCGAGGGGTTTGTTTCCTCAAATATATATTTGCAAAAGCTCATACTAACAAGAGTAAGCCCCTTTGCCGCCATCTCGTTTAGCCAGCGCTCTTCTTTTTCATAGTCCCAAACGCCAAAAAATTTAAATACCGATTTTCTCATTATAATGCCTCCCCTAAAATTTTCTTCCCATTCTCTGCAAGCTCAAAAAGCCTTGCTATTTCGCCCCGCAATATATCTTTTCCGATTTCAGTTATCAAATACTCTTTTTTTCTGCCAGTCCCCTCGCCGACTGCGGCAATCCAATCTCTCTCAAGCATCGTATTTATAGCGCCATAGAGGGTGCCGGCGGCGAGTTTCACTCTTCCATTTGATAGTTTTTCTGCATTTTGCATTATCCCATACCCATGAAGCGGGGTCATAACCGATAATAGGATATAGTATACCGCTTCTGTCAGTGCAGTTGTTTGCATATTAATCTCCATTCTGTGCACAGCACAAATAGTTTTGGATAATTGTTAGCGTGATTTTTCACGCTAACTCTCCATTCTGTGCAGAGCACAAA